>NZ_JARWRU010001251.1 GCF_029867845.1 Nocardia farcinica
CGGCGGGCGCCGCCCCCCCCCGCCCACCCCCCCCACCGCCCCCCCCCCCCCCGGGGGGGGGGCCGTTGCCCGTTTCACTGCGTCCCGTTACGGACTCGGCTGCGGCACGTCGACATCGCAGTTGTCGACCTTCGGATTCACGCCCATGTAGTTGAGCGGTCCGGCGATCACGGTGACCGCCACAGTCCCGATTCCCGCACAGTCGACCGGGCCGCTGTTGTCGAAGTAGTCCCGCTGGACGCAGGCCACCACACCGATCAACAACCAGATCAGAACAATCGCACTTCCAATTCTCATGACTCTCTCGCGCATCGTTCTTGCGGACGGTTCGGCGGCGCTCCCGGCACCCGTCCCCTTCCCGCTGCCAACATCAGCGGGATACCCGCTCACGCCCGATTCACGCGGGATGTGTAGTTCGCGCGGAATACTGGACCGCTATCGCCGCGCGGGCAGCCACTCGCGCGTCGCGCTCACCAGAGCGCGCACTCCGATCCCGAGGGTGGGGTCGAGGACCGGGGCGTAGTGCGGCGAGTGATTCGACGGAATCTCCAGCAGCGCGGGATCACTCATGTCACCCGTGGTGAACAGCGCCGGGTCCGCGCCGCCGAGCAGCCAATACGACAGCGGCGCACCGGAGCCGGTGGCGAGGATGCCGACGTCCTCGCTGCCCGCGCCCGCGCCCGGGTCGAGGATGTTGTCCGCCCCCAGCCAGGACGCGATGGCGTCGAGGCTCCTGCCCAGTGCCCCAGAGTCGTTGACGACAACCGGGAATCGCTCGATCTCGGTGATGACCGGCTCCTGCGGCGCGCCCGCCGTCACCGCTTCGCCGCGCACGATCCGGGCCACGCTGTCGAGGATCCGGCGGCGCACCGCCGCGTCGTAGCTGCGGATGTTGAGCTGGATCTCGGCGGATCCGGGAATCACATTGGCGGCCTGGCCCGCGTGGATGGACCCGACGGTGAGCACGGCGGTCGCGGTGCTCGGGATCTCGCGGGAGACGATGGTCTGCAACCGCAGCACCGTCGCGGCGGCGAGCACGATCGGATCGACCGCGGCCTCCGGCATCGATCCGTGCGCGCCCCGGCCGGTCAAGCGCACCAGCAACGAATCCGAACCGGCGTAGGACGGGCCGGGATGTCCGGCGATCTTGCCCGCGGGCAGTGGCGCGACATGCTGGCCGAGCACGACGTCCGGCTTCGGGAACCGATCGAAGAGGCCGGCGTCGACCATGGCCTGTGCTCCCGCGCCGAGTTCCTCCGCGGGCTGGAACACCAGCAGCAACGTGCCCGACCAGGCCGACCGGTCGCCGGCCAGTATCGCCGCCGCGCCGAGCAGGCAGGTGATGTGCAGGTCGTGGCCGCACGCGTGGGCCACCGGCACCGTGGCGCCGTGCTGGTCGGTGGCCGTGACGGTGCTGGCATAGGGCAGGCCGGTGTCCTCCCGGACCGGAAGCGCGTCCATGTCGGCGCGCAACAGCGCGGTCGGACCCGCGCCGTTGCGCAGCACGCCGACAACCCCGGTCTCCGCCACCCCCGTGGTGACCTCGAATCCCAGCCCGCGCAACCGCTCGGCCACCAGACCCGCGGTGCGATGCTCCTGGAACCCGAGTTCCGGATGACTGTGCAGGTCTCGGTACAGATCGACGAGCGTCGGGTCGAGCGTGCCGGGCGCGGTCATCGTGTCTCCTTCGGCGACGTCTCCCGCCGGGCCGGGGTCCGGTGGGCCGGTGGCCGCCGTGCGAGCGGCTCGCCTCCCGGCTACCCACAATGACGCGCATCAACGCTTCGCCCACGAAAAGAGCCCCTCACCTGGCGATTCAGGCGAGGGGCTCTCTGGCGGTGGCGGAGGGATTTGAACCCTTTCCGAGGTACTGGCCAGGGGGTCGAAAATCGCTCTATCAGCGGAAACACATCACTGTTGTTCACTGATAATCACCGATAATCCCGGTCGGTTGTGCCCAAAATGTGCCCACGGCGGGCAACCATGTCGGTGAGCAACACAGCCCCCGGACGCGGCCAACCACGGCCGTCATGAACGTGGTTGGCCACCTTCGGGGATAGCAGTAGATGGCGTTCGACACCGAGCAACCACGGACGTGAGGCCAACGGTTGGGAACACTCGATGCCGGGGACATCCGCTTCGGGGGTCGGTGTCGACCCGGCATCGAGTGCTGAACTCAGTGTGTTCGTCCGACACCAGCGACGGAACGGCTCTACCGTTGACTCGTGTTGACCGAAGGCACACCAACGGGGGAACTGCTGCGGGAGCTGCGATGCGCGGCCGGGCTGAGCCTGCGACGCATGGCGGACCTGGTGTACTTCACCCCCTCCTATCTCTCGCTCGTCGAGACCGGTGGACGGCCGATCACCCCGGCAGTGCTCAACGCCTACCGCGAAGTGCTGTCCGATCCGGTGCTCGATGGCGTCGACATTCTGCGACTCGGCGCCACGGTCTCCAGCCCGTCCACCGCGGGCCTGAGCGGTGTTGATGACCTTGCGGTGATCCTCGACAAGACGCGCCACCTCGAGGACACGATGGGCACCGGGACGGTGGTGTCGTTGGTGCGGGGCCTGGACAGCACCGCGCGGGAGATGGCCCGGCATCGCGCCGGCGGGCGGTCCTCGGCGGCCCTGGCATCGGAGGTCACGCGGTATCGGGGCTGGCTCGAGCACGCCACCGGCCGCCGCGCGACAGCGGACCGGGTGTTGCGCGACGCCGCGGCACTGGCCCAGGACGGGGCGCAGCGGGCACACGCGCTGTCGTTCCGGTCGCTCACCGCACGCCATGACGGGGACCTGGCGAAGGCGCTGGACTTGGCCGATGCTGCTCTTGCTGAGGACGGCGTACACCCGGCGCTGCGTACGTTCGATCGCTACTGGCGGGCCGAAGTACTCGCCCGGCGTGGGGAGAACCGTGCAGCTGCACGGGAGCTGGCCGCCGATCCACCGGAGAGCGACGAACTCCCCGCGGGCGGGTACTGGTACACCCCCGGTTTCCTCGCGGTGCAGCGCGGTCTCGTGCTGAGCTGCATGGGCCGACGCGCGGACGGCATCGAAGAGGCGACCCAAGGTCTGGCGTCCATGCCTGCCGAGCACCGGCATACGGACTGGCTGAATGTGATGCTCGCTCAGGTCGACCCGGACATGCGCGACTGACTGCCGAGGAGAGTGACCGGAAGTAACTCCCCTGTCGCTCGAGGGGGCTTTGGTCGCGAAAGTCCCCTGGTCACCCAGGTTGTCGGCGTCGGCAAAAACGCTGGTCAGGGATGCGCACTAGTGCGCGCCCCTACCAGATTTGCGAGGTTGCCGGAGGACTACTCAAACCGGGGAGATTTTGCGGGATCACGCAAGTCGTGGTGCTGAGCACCGCAACCGGCGAACCAGGGGTGTCAACGGGATTGCCCCCACAGCACTGAGCCCGGAAGGGCGTCCATCGGGGGGACATCCTTCCGGGCTCTGAGCCTTCCGTCACCGTGACGGAGAGTCGTTGTCAGGTGCTCTGTTTCGAGCCCTCGACCATATCGGGCACCTCGGACAGATGGCTGAATCGCTCGATCCGAACGAACGGGTACCGCCGCTGGACGGCCTCGACCACCCCGGCGTCGACCCTGCTGCGGATCCACACTCGCCCCTCGAGGCGTAGCCGATCCACGCGCACCGTGGTCGGGGTGTCGTCGCGGAAATTGCCCGGCAGGCACAGGCCATGCCCGGTGACCTCCGCCACCACTGCCCGCGCCCGGATGCTGTTGCCGGGGATGACACGCGGGGCCGCCCGGCACTGGCGAAGCGCCCCTTGAACGAACCCGCCCGCGCTCAATCCTTGTGCACAGCAACGCATTTCAGTCAGCGCCGTCAGGTTGGTGTCCATGTGCCACCCACACCCGCATCCCGGGTCCGGCGCCAGGTGGTTGCGCTCCATGCAGAACGCCGCGGGCGTCCATCGGGCGGTGTCCACCTTCGGCCGCGGAGAACGGCCGCTCAGGTGAATCTCCTCGGCCGCACCGAAGAACCCGATACGGCCGTCCGTGCGGAGAGCGTCGAGCCGGTACCCGCGTACCGGCATGGCATCAGCGTCCGCCATCAGCTCGCGTCCGGTTCGCCGATGCGGATGATCGCGGCCGGATGCGGGAACCCGAACGCCAGCCGCATCGTCGCCTTCACCGCCACCCGGTCACTCGAGAAATACGCCTGATCGGAGATGTCCAGAGTCACGTCCCGCCGCAACGTGGTGAAGGCGTAGGCGCTCGGGATGCCCCACACATCACCGTTGGTGACGTAGGGCGAGACCAGCAGCGGCACACCCTGAACCATCCGCGCGCCCGGCTGAGTCGGGTCCGGGGTCAACAGCGGCCGATTGCTGCCGGTGGCCTCCTTCAGCTTGGACAGCGCCAGCGCGGTGTCCGGGTGAGCGACGAAGTTGGTGATCTGCGCGCCCACGGTCTCGGCCTTGCTCAGCGCTTCGGCGAACGGGTCGGTGTTGGTGATGCCCGCGCCGATATCGACGAGCTGGTGAGTCGTCCCGGCGATACCGTTCGGGCCGTTGGCGGTGGTGGCGGCGAAGAACGCGGTGTCGACCTTCGCGACGATGCTGCGGACCAGACCGGCGCCCACGATCTCGAGCGCGGACGGATTCGAGTCCTCTGCCAGCTCGCGAGAGATGATGGTGAGCCCGGCGACCTTCTTGTGGAACACCTCGAGCTCGTCGTGTTCGGAGTCGTCCGGGGTGATCTCGCCACCTTCGGGCACCCACTCCGCGGACGGGTCGCCGGTGATGATGGGGAACTTCGATGACGTCGAGTCCGTGGGGAGAACGGTGGTCACCTGCAGGGCCACCGAATCCCGTTGCACGGGCCGGACGATGAGCTGGTGAACCTGCTCGGGCAGCAGACCGCCGATGCCCGATGCGCTGGTGTAGAGAGCCATGTGAATGCTCGCCTTCCGATTGCGGGGATGAGGGAATCCGGTGGGCCTCGAGCCGCTTCCGGTGCCCCGCTGGGGCGAGCGTGGGGCGGGGGCGGGGGCCGGGGCCCGGGCCCCCCGGGACCGGGCCCGGAATCGCCCCCCCCCCCCCGCCCAGGCCGC
>NZ_JARWRU010001252.1 GCF_029867845.1 Nocardia farcinica
TCCCGGCGGGGGCCCCGGGGCCCCGGGGCACACCCCCGGGCCCCCCCCCCCCCCCGTTTGCGCGCCGGCGCGGGGGGGCGCCCCCCGCCCCCCCGGGGCGGGTGCCGGCCCCGAGGCGGGCACCACGCCCAAGACCGCGCCGATCGGTGTCGGTCTCGGCCTGCCGCGCATCGGCGCGCCCGCACCGGAGCCGGTGGCCGCGGGCTGCTCCACCGGGTGTGGCTCGTGAGCCCCGACCCGGGGGAACGCGACGACGATCGCGCCGCCGGAGCCGAGCACGAGGCCGGGGACGAGCCGGATACTACGCGTCGTAGTGGGTCGGGTGCGGCCGGTGCGGGCGGCAGTGGCAGAGTGGGACGCGACCGATCCGATGCCGGTGACGACGCAGGAGGCGACGCGGTGAGCAGCAGCAATACCGATCGGGCGAGCAGCACCGAACGGGAATTCGATCAGTTCCGCGACGAGCTGGACGCCGTCGAGCGGCGCATCGCCGGCGAGATCGACCCCGGGGTGCGCGCGATGGTGGTCGCGGGCGCGGTCTTCGTCCTGCTGTTCTCGCTGGTACTGCCGCACGCGGGCGGCGCACGCGGATTCGACGTGCTGCTGGACACCGAGGTGGCGCGGCTGGAGCACATCGGCCTGCCCTCGCGGCTGTTCGTGTGGTTCGCCGCCGTCTTCGGCATCGGCTTCTCGCTGCTGGCGCTGATGACCCGGCGCTGGGTGCTGGCGTGGTTCGCCGTCGCGGGCTCGGCGCTGGCCTCCTTCTTCGGTGTGCTGTCCATCTGGCACCGCCAGACCCCCGGCCTGGACGATCTCGGCCGCAGCGACTACCTCGGCGCCGGTCCCGGTGCCGGCCTGATCCTCGGCACCGTGGCGGTGGTCGTGTTGACCTTCCACTGGGTGCGGGTGGTGTGGAGCCGCACGGCGCTGCAGCTGGCCGCCGAGGAACAGCGGCGCAACGCCGCTGCCGCCGCCGAGGAGCGCGATCGCAGGCGGCTGACCGGCGAGGACGACTGAGAGCGCGGCGCCGAGGCGGAAAGGCGGCCGAGACGAGAAGGCGGCCGAGACGGCACCCGTCTCGAACCGGGACCGGTTGCGCCACCCGGGCGGCTCCCCGAGGCAGCCGCAGCACCGCATGACAACGGCGCCCCCCGGGGTAGGAAAACCCCGGGGGGGCCGGGGGGGGGGGGGGGGGGGGGGGGGGGGGGG
>NZ_JARWRU010001253.1 GCF_029867845.1 Nocardia farcinica
CCAGCTCGTCCAGCGTCTCGCGCAGCCGGTCGCCGTTGCCGTTGAGCAGCGGGAACAGCACGCGGCTGGCCATCGGGCCGTTCTCGTTGTCGCCCTCGAGCGCGGCGCCGAGCTGGTCGAAAGTCTCCAAGATGCGATCCAGCTCCACCGGGACGCGGGTGCGCGCCAGCGGGATGTGGTCGCCGTCCTGGAGAACCGGGCCCTCGCCGGTGTAGGCGGGAGCCAGTTCGACGTGGCGGTTGGTGATCAGCTGCGGGGAGATCAGCGCCGCCATCGCGTCGGCGGGCACCTTCACGTCCTTGTCGATCGACATGGTGACCTGGACGTAGCTGCCCTTCGGGGTCACCGTGTCGACCCGGCCGACCGGCACTCCGAGCACGGCGACCTCGTTGCCCGCGTACATGCCCGCGACGTTCTCGAAATCGGCGCTGATGCGCAGATGTTCACCGAGATACTGCTGCGGCAGCCCCGCGATGGAGTCCGGCAGCAACGAGCAGCCCGAGGCCACGCCCGCCGCCAGGCACAGCGCGGCCATCTTCACCACGGCGCCCGCGCGCCGGGCGGTGACACCGAATTTCTTTCTCATGGTCATCATCGGCACCCCGGAATCGCGTTGACCGCGCACAGCCAGTTGTCGGGCAGGATCCACGGCGCGAGCACGTCGCCGTAGGGACCGTTGCCGAGCACATTGTTGAACTGGCGCATGGCCACGGGCATGGTCTCGTAGAGACGGTCGAGGTTCTCCTTGTTCTTCTGCAGACCCTCGGTCATGGTGTTCAGGTCGTGGATCAGCGGGCCGAGCTGACCGTTGTTCTCGATGCCCATCTCCTGCAACAGCGCCGAAAGGGCGGCGACATTGTCGAGCAGCTGGGCGAGCATCTGCTGGCGCACCGCCACGGCGTTGCCGATCGCCTCGCCGCGGTGCAGCAGCAACAGCACCGCGTTCTGGTTCTCGGCCACCAGGGTCGAGACGGTGTCCATGCTCTTCAGCAGCTGGTCCACCTCGTCGCGGCGGGCGTTGATCACCTCGGCGAGCGCGCCGATGCTGTCCAGCGCGGCCACCGTCAGCTGCGGCGAGTCGCCCATCTGCCGTTCGAAGGCGTTCAGCGCCTCGCGCAGCTTGTCCGGGTCGATGCGCTCGATGCGCTCGAAGGACGAGTTGTACTCCGGGTCCTGGATCACCTTGCCCAGGTTGTAGGGCACGGTGGTGTTCTCCAGCGGAATGGTGTCGCCGGGCAGGCCGTGACCGTCGCCGGGGAACAGCTCGATGTGCAGCCTGCCGAGGATGGTCGACATCTTGATCGAGGCCCTGGCATCGGGGCCCAGCTTCAGGTCCCCGCGCACCCGCATGTCCACCACGACCCGGTCGCCCGCCAGCTCCACCGCGCGCACGGTGCCGACCTCGATGCCGGAGACGTCCACCGTCGCGCCCGGCCGCATACCCGCGGCCTGGGCGAACTCGGCGTGGATCGTCTTGTGCGCCAACCCGACCAGCATGCCCACGCTCGAGCCCACCACCAGCACCACCACCAACAACCCGGCCGCGACGCCCAGCCAGAAAAAGCGGTATCCCGCCCAGATGTTGCGAAA
>NZ_JARWRU010001254.1 GCF_029867845.1 Nocardia farcinica
CCCCCGCCCCCCCGGGCCGCGGCCCCGGCGCCCCGCGCCCCGCCCCCCCCCGGCACGGGGGTTACTCGGCCCGCCGCCGCGGGCGGGGTGTCCCGCGGGGCGGTGGTCTCGGCCGGCTTCGGGGATGACGACATACGACTGAGCGTAGTTGGATGAGCGGCGCCACACCGGCCCGGGTTGGCGGCATCTCGGGCCGCCGGGCGAAAGTTCGCGTTTGCCTGTGGTGTGAACCGGGTACGAAAAGGGAGTCCGGTGCAGACTGTGCACCGGCGCTGTGGTGCGCCGCTGCACTGTCGCGCCCCCGGCAGGAATCGAACCTGCGACCTAGGGATTAGAAGGCCCTTGCTCTATCCAACTGAGCTACGGAGGCAGTGCGTCCACCATGGCCGAAGCCGGCCGCGGTGTCCACCGGGCGCAAGTATAACGAGCGTCCATATTTCCGACCGCTCGTACCCGCGCACGGCGATTCGCCGGACGAGGGACGGTCTTTCGGCGCACCGCCCGACCCGGACGCGATCACCACGGTCGGCGCGATTCACCCCAGCCGGCCAGGGTTCCCCACATCAGTGGTCACCAGTCGACCAGTGGTCACCAGTCGATCAGAGTTCACCAGTCGATCAGGCCGAGATCGTAGAGGCGCTGGAAGACCAGCAGCGAGCCCGGCGCCACGTGCCGCATGGCGGCGTACTCGCCGACGGTGAAATAGCGCAGCTCGGCGATCTCCCCGTTGGGGCGCGGCTCGCCGGACAGCGCGCCGGTGTAGCAGGTCATGTGCAGGCGCACGCCCGGCCCGTGCCCGAAGGCCTCGGCCTCGAAGACGCCGAGCCGTTCGTGCCCGACCACAGTGACGCCGAGCTCCTCCTCGATCTCGCGGCGCAGCGCCTGGTCGGGCGTCTCTCCCTCGTCGATCTTGCCGCCCGCCATATAGAAGACGTCTTTGCCCGCCGACCGCGTCTGCAGCAGTCTGCGGTCACGGATGTGGGCGAGCGCGGCGGTTCGGATCACCGGGCCACCCTACGAGTGCGCGCGGGCGGGGCGCGACGGCCCTCCGGTCGCCGTGCCCCGCCCTCGTGTGATGCCTCGATCGGACCTGGGGCATTCCGGCCCCACGCCCACGCCGGGGCTCAGGTCAGCTCTCGGCGGTCTGGGCCTGGAACATCCAGCGCATCTTCTCCAGCTCGGCGGTGATGCCGATGAGCAGGTCCTGGGTCACCAGGTCGGCGGTGTCGGTGGCCTCGATCCGCTCGCGCATGCGGCGTACCGCGATGTCGAGCGTGCGCACCATGGCCTCGACCACCTCGCGGTCGGCGACGTAGCCCGCCGGGAACTCCGGCAGCGCGCGCGACTCGGCCACGGTGCGGGCCCGGCCGTCGGGCGAGATGCCGAGCGCGGCACCGCGTTCGGCGATGGTGTCGGCGAATCCGCGTGCGGCGTCGACCAGTTCGTCCAGCTGCAGGTGCAGCTCCCTGAAGTGGCGGCCGACGACGTTCCAGTGCGCCTGCTTGCCGATCAGCGACAAGTCGATCATGTCGGCGAGCGCGTCCTGGACGACGATGCCGACGACCTTCTGCTCGGCGGTGCCCAGAGTGGTGGTGATCGGGGTGGCGGACAGCGTGGCGGTCATGAGCTACTCCTCTCGATCAGAAATCCCGCGACACCGGCAACCCGGCGCACGAGCTTTTCTGGAATGATTCAAGTTTATCGAGGAAGATCGCCCATGGCCACCGCCGAGGGCATGACCTTGCCCACAGCGTCCACGCCGGGAATCCCGGCCCGCGCTCAGCCGCAGACCACCGCGACCGCCTCGGCGAGCAGCCCGAGGCCGTGAGCCAGTTCGTCCTCGCCGATGGTCAGCGGCGGGATCAGCTTGACCACCTCGTCCATCGAACCCGAGGTCTCCACCAGCAGTCCGCGATCGAAGGCGGCCCGGCAGACCTTGGCCGCCCGGGAGGCATCGGCGAACACCAACCCCTGCACCAGTCCGCGCCCGCGCACCGAGACGCCGCCGCACTCCCCCGCGATCCGCTCCAGCCCCGATCGCATCGACGCCGCCTTGACCGCGGTGCCGCGTTCCAGCGCGTCGTCGGACCAATAGTGCTCCAACGCCGCCCGCGCCGTCACGAAGGCGTGGTTGTTGCCACGGAAGGTGCCGTTGTGCTCGCCGGGCGCCCACTGGTCCAACTCGGGGCGCATCAGCACCAGCGCCATCGGCAGGCCGTAGCCGCCGATCGACTTCGACAACGTCACGATGTCGGGCGTGATGCCCGCGACCTCGAAGGAGAAGAACGGGCCGGTGCGCCCGCACCCCATCTGCACGTCGTCGACGATCAGCAGGATGCCGCGCTCACGGCACATCCGCGCCAGCGCGCGCAGCCAGTCGGCGCCCGCGACATTGACCCCGCCCTCGCCCTGCACGGTCTCCACGATCACCGCCGCCGGTTTGTCCAGCCCGGAGGAACTGTCGTCGAGCATCCGGCTCATCCAGCCGAGGCTGTCGCCCGCGCCGAGATAGCCGTCATAGGGCATGGGCGTGGCGTGCGGCAGCGGCACGCCCGCACCCGCCCGCTTGGCGGCGTTGCCGGTGACCGACAGCGCGCCGAGGGTCATCCCGTGGAAGGCGTTGGTGAAGCTCAGCACCGCCTGGCGCCCGGTCACCTTGCGTGCCAGCTTGAGCGCGGCCTCCACCGCGTTCGCCCCGGTCGGTCCAGGGAACTGCACCTTGTAGTCGAGGCCGCGCGGGCGCAGCACCAGATCGCGCAGCGTCTCCAGCAGAGCACGCTTGGCGACGGTCGACATGTCGAGGCCGTGGGTGAGGCCGTCGCCCGCGATGTAGTCGATCAGCGCCCGCTTGAGCACCGGATTGTTGTGCCCGTAGTTCAGCGCGCCCGCACCGGCGAAGAAGTCGAGGTACTCCCGGCCGCGCTCGTCGCGCAGCACGCACCCGCTCGCGGTGTCGAAGACAGCGGGCCATGACCGACAATAGCCGCGGACCTCGGATTCCAGCTGGTCGAAAACGCTGGTCTCGGCGACGAACATCGACGATCCTTCCTGCCCCGCGCGCGAACCATCCGCGCATGTGAAGCGCCTGCGTTTCTAACACTGCGCGGACGCACGCGCGGCGCTTTGGCGAAAATCGCCGTACGGGGTGGCGATCGCGGGACCGGCGCGAGCCGGGGGCGCGTCGCCGGACGGTTGCCGCGCGGGTTCAGTCGCGCGTCTCGCCGTGGGCCGAGTAGAGGCTGACCTCGCCACCCTCGCCGAGGAAGGCGTTGACCAGCATGATGCCCTCGGCGCGCAGGTCCCCGGGGTCGGGGGCGCTGGTGGTGATGTTGATCTGTGGGATGGTCGCCCAGTTCACCACGTAGCGCTCGGGCGGGCCGTCGTCGTCGGACAGCCGGGCCAGACGGAACACCGAGACGGTTTTGCGAACGATGAGATCGCGCACGACCTCGGCGATTCGCTCGGGGTCTTCCAGCGCGAACAGAAAGCCGAATGTCAGCTCCGGCGAGGACACATAGGCGGGCACGAATGTCGAGGTTAGCCGATCGGCCGCCGGGGCACGCGGCACTGCGCGGAATCGGTTGCCGAACGAATGCGGGCAACCACCGGCACACGGACCGCACGGTATTCACCGGACCGGAAAAGCACGGCGGTCGATAACAATTCACACGCGCATCGGCCAATTGTGCGCACACCGGTTGCACGGTGCTCGCAGGCGCGCTTTTCTGAGTGCGGACCGATTATCGTCCGTCGATCATCTCTCGCATCGTCGCGAATTACCCACGCACGCCGCAGCGCCACGGCGGCGGATCGGCGGCTCGGGTCGGGCACCGAGCGATTACGCGAACGCACGCTGTCGACGAACAGGGGGCACCGAAATGCCGACCGACGCCGGATGGATCGAGACCAGCACACTGCCGTCACGTTCGGCGCTGCTGGACGCGCTGCGCGCCGAGGCGGACCTACCCGCCCACGCCCACCCGGTGCTGGCCGACGCCCGCGCGCTGGCCCGCTGTCACGAACGCAGGACGCGGGCCGTGGCGCTGGTGCGCGCGCACGACAGCTCGCCGATCTCCGCGGCGGTGATCTCGGCGGCGGTGGTCGAGGACATCGATCGCGAGCGCGCCACCATGGTCGACCGGATCAACGCCTGGGTCGCCACCCACCTGGCGCACCGGCAGGGGGCCTCGCTGCACACCGAGACCCTCGGCGCGATCATCGACCGGATCGCGGCGAAATGGGTTGCCGCACAGGCACACGGCCGGGAACCGGCACACGCGCTCGGCAGGCCACCCGGCCGCGAGCCCGCGTCCGACGAGGCGCACCGGTGCGGGCGGCGCCTGGCCGAACTGGCCGACGGCTACCAGGTGCTGGTGACCGAGGTGGCCCAGCACCGCAGGCGGCTGCCGGTCCACTGAGGAGCGGACCGGCACGGCCTCAGCGGCGATCGCCCGCCTCGGGACCAGCCGGGTCGCGATCGACGATCTCCGCGTCGATCGGCTCGGCCGTGAACAGGTCGGCGTCGAACGCCTCGGCCGGCGCGTCGAAGCCCTCCGCGACCGGGGCCGCGGTCCGCTCCGGCGCGGCCGACTGCTCGGTGTCGCGCCGCGCGGCCTCGGCCGCCTCGCGCATCTCCACGGCGTCGGTGATCCATTCGCCGATCTCGCGGGTCACCTCGGCCACCGTGGCGGTGATGATGGTCGCGATATTTCCGACGTGCCGCGCTCCCGACGACGTCAATTCCTGGATGAGATCCTTGTTGGCTTCGAATTTACCGATCATCGCGCGCCCACTTCGGTCGTCGTCTTCTGACGCACCACGATAACACCGGGAGCGGGTTCGGATTTCGTCCACTGCGGGGGCAGGGCGAGCCGGAAAATCTTCCGCCAGACGTCGGACAACTGCGTGCGCAGCGGGCCGGTGTGATACGGCAATCCGTACTTCTCGCACAGCGCCCGCACCTGCGGCGCGATCTCCGGGTAGCGGTTGGCGGGCAGATCGGGGAAAAGGTGGTGCTCGATCTGGTGCGAGAGGTTGCCGCTCATGATGTGGAACAGCCTGCTGCCGGTGATATTCGCCGACCCGAGCATCTGGCGCACATACCATTCTCCCCTGGTCTCCTCGGCCGTCTCCTCCTCGGTGAACGTCTGTACGCCGGAGGGGAAGTGACCGCAGAAGATGATCGAGTACGCCCAGACATTGCGCACCAGGTTCGCGGTGACATTGCCGGCCAGCGTGATCGGCGCCAGCGGCCCGGTGAGCGCGGGGAAGAGCACGTAGTCCTTCACGGCCTGCTTGCCCGCCTTGCGCCACCAGCCCTTGACCAGCGGTTTCACATCGCTCCACGACCGCTTGCCCTTGACGATGTTGTCGGCCTCGGCGTCGTGCAGCATGACGCCCCACTCGAACAGCATCATCAGCGCGAAGGCGTAGACGGGGTTGCCCAGATAGTAGGGATGCCAGTCCTGCTGCTCGTCGATGCGCAGGATGCCGTAACCGATGTCGCGGTCCTTGCCGTGGATGTTGGTGAAGGTGTGGTGGATGTAGTTGTGCGAGTGCTTCCACTGGTCGGCCGGGCACACGGTGTCCCATTCGAACTCGCGGGAGTTGAGGTCGGGCTCGCGCATCCAGTCGTACTGGCCGTGCATGACGTTGTGCCCGATCTCCATGTTGTCCAGGATCTTGGACACGCTCAGCGCGGCGACCGCGGCCAGCCACACCGGCGGTAGGAAGCCCAGGTACATCAGGCCGCGACCGGCGATCTCGAATCCGCGCTGCGCCCTGATGATCGAGTAGATGTACTCGCGGTCGCGCGCGCCCCGGGCGGGGCGCACGCGATTTGGCAGGGGGTCGAGCGACTCGCCCAGTTCGCGCACCTGGTCCCG
>NZ_JARWRU010001255.1 GCF_029867845.1 Nocardia farcinica
TTTATCCATGGGGGTGTGACCTGTTCAGGGGTGGTGGTGCGTGTTGGTTAGGGTCCCCCCGCGGGCGTGCAAGTGGGCCGCCTTCCCGCTGTCCACGGCCGCCGCCGCCCGCTCGACCCCGGCGGCCAGCGCCTTGTGCACGTCGGTGTCGGCATCGCCCACGCCACGCGAGAGGTCGTAGGCCACGATCGCCGCCGCCGAGTTCAGCAGCACCGCGTCACGCACCGCGCCGGTGTCTCCGGCCAGCACCGAGCGGGCGACCCCGGCGTTGACCTCGGCGTCGCCGCCGCGCAGCGCGTCCAGCTCAACGCGCGGGATGCCGATGCGGGCCGGGTCGACGGTGGTGTGGCGCTTGCGGCCACCCGCGACCACCCACACCTCGCTGACATCGGAGGTGGTGAGCTCGTCGAGACCGTCGGCGCCGCGCACCACCAGCGCGCCGGCCCCGCGCTCGGCGAACACCCCGGCCACCACCTCGAGCAGTTCGGGGAAGGCGCAGCCGATGAGCCCGGCGCGCGGCCGGGCCGGGTTCGTCAGCGGGCCGAGCACATTGAAGACGGTGGGGATGCCGATCTCCCGGCGCGCGGCGCCGGCGAAGCGCAGCGCCGGGTGGAAGACGGGGGCGAAGCAGAAGCCGATGCCGACCTCGCGCACGCAGCGGGCCACCGACTCCGGGCCGAGGTTCAGCTTCACCCCGAGCGCCTCGAGGACGTCGGCGCCGCCGCTCTTGGAGGAGGCCGCGCGGTTGCCGTGCTTGACCACCGGCACGCCCGCGGCGGCCACCACGATCGAGGACATGGTGGAGATGTTCACCGAGCCGGACCGGTCGCCGCCGGTGCCGACGATGTCCACCGCGTCACCGTCGATGCTCACCAGCCGCGCGTGCTCGAACATGCCGCGGGCCAGGCCGTCGAGTTCGGCGGGGGTGGGCACCTTGATCTTCATGGCGACGCCGAAGGCGGCGATCTGGGCGCTGGTGGCGTTGTCGGACATGATCTCGTCCATCACCCATGCGGTGTCGGCGGCGCTCAGGTCGCGCCCGTCGGCGAGCGCGCCGAGGATCTGCGGCCAGGTGCGCGCACTGTCCCGCCCGGCCGTTCCGGCTTGCGCTTGCGGGAGCCCACCGCTCATCTTCTGTTCCTTCCGGCACCCGTCCCCGCCGAGCGGCGCGGAATCGCGTGCGCATCGAGATCCGACACGTGAACCGGGGCGTGGCCGGTTCCGACGAGCAGCCTAGTGCGCGCCGACCGCCGAGGGGACCTGGTATTCGGTACGGCGCCGGGGCGGGTGCGTCCCGGGGTTCGGGGCGAGACGCGGGCTCACCGGTCCACGGGCGCGGGCTGCATCACATCCCAGCCGTCGGCGTGCCCGTCGTGGCGCTGGGCCAGTCCGGCCATCCGCGAGCGCTCCTGCGAACAGTGCAGCGCGTCCACGAGCTGGCCGCGCCACAGCACCAGCCGCATCCACTCGCCCTCGGGCGCGGGGGAGCCGGGGGCGGGCGCGTAGCCGTCCTGCGCGGCGATCTCGCACACCCGCTGGACCTGCCCGGCGGGCACCCGCAGGTGGTGGCGCAGCAGGGCGGGCCGGGTGGCGTCGAGTCCGGTGGCGCGCGCCAGCGCGGCGGAGCAGGCCTCCGCGTCGTCGAAGCTCTCGGCGACCACCACCAGATCGGGCCGGCCGGGATGCAGCGGTTCCCCGGCGGCGCGCCCGGCCAGCCGCCGCCAGATCCGCCCGATCGGTGAACGTCCGGCCATCGTCGCCTCCTCGCTCCCGCGTCTCAGGATTTCCACATATGGGCCTGTCATGCTTGGCACGGCCCCGGTCCATCGGCGGGTGGTCGAGTCGATCTTCCCACCTGCCTTTTCCGACACGTCGGGCCCACTTTCCGACCCCGGTACTCGCGTCGTACTACGAAGAGTCATACTTACCCCTGTGACGACCGCAGTAGGGACCCCAGGATCGGCCATTACTCAGCGTGTGCATTCGCTGAACCGGCCCAACATGGTCAGCGTCGGTACCATCATCTGGCTGTCGAGCGAGTTGATGTTCTTCGCCGGCCTGTTCGCTATGTACTTCGTGGCGCGCGCGCAAGCGCAGGGCAATTGGCCGCCGGAACCGACCGAGTTGAACCTCGCGCTCGCCGTGCCGGTCACCGCCGTGCTGGTGGCGTCGTCGTTCACCTGCCAGATGGGTGTGTTCGCCGCCGAGAAGGGCGACGTCTTCGGCCTGCGCCGCTGGTACCTGCTCACCCTCGCCATGGGCACCTTCTTCGTGCTCGGCCAGGGCTACGAGTACATCCACCTGGTGGAGCACGGCACGTCGATCTCCAGCAGCGCCTACGGCTCGGTGTTCTACATCACCACCGGCTTCCACGGCCTGCACGTCATCGGCGGCCTCATCGCCTTCGTCTTCCTGCTGATCCGCACCAAGGTCAGCAAGTTCACCCCGGCGCAGGCCACCGCCGCGATCGTCGTGTCGTACTACTGGCACTTCGTCGACATCGTCTGGATCGGTCTGTTCGCCACGATCTACTTCGTTCGCTGAGTTGCCGGGGACCGGTCGCCGGACGAGACGGCGCCCCGGACCCCACACTTCGCACAAAGTCGGTTCCGTCTACTCCAAAGGGACACAGATGAGTTCATCTCCCCCGTCAGCGCCAGAGCCCGCCAGCCCCGGGAACGGCCAGGCCAGCAAGACCCGCAAGCAGCGCCGCGCCCGTCGTCGCGTCGCGGGCGGGCTCGCGCTCCTGGTGGGCCTGGTCGGAGCCGGCTTCCTCGCCACCGCGTTGACTCCTGAGCCCCAGGTCGCCACAGCACATCAGGACCAGTCCGCGTTGATCCGCGAGGGACAGCAGCTCTACGACACCTCCTGCGTCACCTGCCACGGTGTCAACCTGCAGGGCGTGCCCGACCGCGGCCCGAGCCTCATCGGCGTCGGTGAGGCCGCGGTCTACTTCCAGGTCTCCTCCGGCCGCATGCCGCTGGCCGCCAACCAGGCCCAGGCCCCGCGCAAGCCCGCCAAGTTCGACGCCCAGCAGATCGACGCGCTCGGCGCCTACATCGCCGCCAACGGCGGTGGCCCCAGCGTCGTCCGCGACGAGAACGGCGAGGTCGCCCAGGAGTCGCTGCGCGGTGACGACATCGGCCGCGGTTCGGAGCTGTTCAGGATGAACTGCGCGTCCTGCCACAACTTCACCGGCAAGGGCGGCGCGCTGTCCTCCGGCAAGTACGCCCCGCCGCTGGCGCCCGCCAGCGAGCAGCAGATCTACGCGGCCATGCTGACCGGCCCGGAGAACATGCCCAAGTTCTCCGACCGCCAGCTGACCCCGGAAGAGAAGCGCGACATCATCGCCTACATCAAGAACGCGACCGAGGAGGCCACGCCCGGCGGCTACGGTCTCGGCGGGTTCGGACCCGCGACCGAGTTCATCGCCATCTGGGTCGTCGGCATCGTGCTGACCGTCGGTGCGGCGATGTGGATCGGATCCCGATCATGAGTGAACAGGAGCGAGACGACGTGAGCCGGCCGGACGAGGGGCCCGAACTGTCGAAGAAGCCGGTGAACACCCCGGCCGATCCGACCGAGGAAGAGCTCGACGCGATGACGCGCGACGAGCTCGTCGAACTCGGCACCAAGCGCGACGGCGTGAACGTCGTCTACCGTGCCGAGCGTTTCCCGGTCCCCGGTACCAGGGCGGAGAAGCGTGCCGAGCGCCAGATCACCTTCTGGTTCGCGGTGTCCGGCCTGGCGGCCGCGGCGCTGGTCGGCGTGTTCCTCTTCTGGCCCTGGGAGTTCAAGGGCTACGGCGAGGAGGGCCACACCGCCTACTCGCTGTTCACCCCGCTGGTCGGCCTGACCTTCGGCATCTCGGTGCTGGTCATCGGCATCGCGGTGCTGCTGATCCGCAAGAAGCTGATCCCGGCCGAGATCTCGGTCCAGGAGCGTCACGACGGCCCCTCGCCCGAGGTGGAGCGCCGCACCCTGGCCGCCCAGCTGCAGGACGCCGCGGAGACCTCCACCCTCGGCCGCCGCAAGATGATCACCCGCACCGCGGGCGTCGGCGTCGGCATCCTCGGCATCGGCTCGCTGCTGGTCTTCGTCGGCGGCATGGTCAAGAACCCCTGGGCCAAGCGCGAGAAGTCGCCGCTGTGGGTGTCCGGCTGGACCCCCGACTACCCCGGGGAGACCGTCTACCTGCGGCGCGACACCGGTCGCCCGGAGGACATCGTGTTGGTGCGTCCAGAGGATCTGGACGCCGGTTCCATGGAAACCGTGTTCCCGTGGAAGGAATCCTGGCGCGGCGACAGCCACGCGACGCTGCAGTCGCTGCGTGGCATCCGCAACGCCGTCATGCTGATCCGTCTGCGCACCGAGGACGCCGAGAAGGCGATCAAGCGCAAGGGCCAGGAGAGCTTCAACTACGGCGACTACTTCGCCTACTCGAAGATCTGCACCCATCTCGGCTGCCCGACCTCGCTCTACGAGCAGCAGACCAACCGGATTCTGTGCCCCTGCCATCAGTCGCAGTTCTCGGCGACCGAGTGGGGTAAGCCGATCTTCGGTCCCGCCGCTCGTGCGCTGCCTCAGCTGCCGATCACCGTCAACTCCGAGGGCTTCCTGGTCGCCAACGGCGACTTCATCGAGCCGCTCGGACCGGCCTTCTGGGAGCGTCGTTCATGAGCCCTTCAGTCGCAGCCCAAGCCAACGGGGTGGACGAGCGGTATCGCGCCGCCGCGTTCGTGAAGCGTTCGATCAACAAGGTCTTCCCGACCCACTGGTCGTTCCTGCTCGGTGAGATCGCGCTGTACGCGTTCATCATCCTGTTGCTGTCGGGTGTCTACCTGACCCTGTACTTCGACCCGTCGATGGCGCACGTGACCTACAACGGCGCCTACCAGCCGCTGCGCGGCGTCGGCATGTCCCGTGCGTACGAGACCGCCCTCGAGATCTCCTTCGAGGTCCGCGGCGGCCTGTTCGTCCGCCAGATCCACCACTGGGCGGCCCTGCTGTTCGCGGCGTCGATCATCATCCACCTGTTCCGCATCTTCTTCACCGGCGCGTTCCGCAAGCCGCGTGAGGGCAACTGGGTCATCGGCTCGCTGCTGCTGATCCTGGCGATGTTCGAGGGCTTCTTCGGCTACTCGCTGCCCGACGACCTGCTCTCGGGCACCGGTCTGCGGGCCGCCTTCTCCGGCATCACCATCGGTGTCCCGGTGATCGGCACCTGGCTGCACTGGCTGATCTTCGCAGGCGACTTCCCGGGCGACATCATCATCCCGCGCCTGTACGTCGCGCACGTGCTGCTGCTGCCCGGCATCATCCTTGCCCTGATCGCCGCCCACGTGGCGCTGGTCTGGTACCAGAAGCACACCCAGTTCCCCGGCCCCGGCCGCACCGAGAACAACGTGGTGGGCGCGCGCATCGTGCCGGTGTTCGCCGCCGACCAGGGCGCGTTCTTCGCCTTCACCCTCGGCATCGTCGGCATCATGGGCGGCGTGCTGCAGATCAACCCGATCTGGAACCTGGGCCCGTACAACCCCTCCCAGGTCTCGGCGGGTTCGCAGCCCGACTTCTACATGATGTGGACCGACGGCATGGCGCGCCTGATGCCGCCGTGGGAGCTCTACCTCGGCCGGTACACGATCCCGGCGGCGTTCTGGGTGGCGCTGGTCATGGGCCTGGTGTTCACCGTGCTGGTGGCCTACCCGTGGATCGAGAAGCGGCTCATCGGCGGCGACGACGTGCACCACAACCTGCTGCAGCGTCCTCGCGACGTGCCGGTCCGCACCGCGATCGGCGCCATGGCGATCGCGTTCTACCTGGTGCTGACCCTGTCGTGCATCAACGACATCATCGCGTTGAAGTTCGACATCTCGCTGAACGCGACCACCTGGATGGGCCGCATCGGCCTGCTGGTGGTGCCGCCGCTGGCGTACTTCATCACCTACCGGTTCTGCCTCGGCCTGCAGCGCAGCGACCGCGCGGTGCTCGAGCACGGCATCGAGACCGGCGTGATCAAGCGCCTGCCGCACGGCGAGTACATCGAGGTGCACCAGCCGCTCGGCCCGGTCGACGAGCACGGCCACCCGATCCCGCTGGAGTACCAGGGCGCCGCGGTGCCCAAGAAGATGAACAAGCTCGGCCTGGCGGGCAAGCCCGGCACCGGCTCGTTCCTCCGCCCGGACCCCAAGGAGGAGTCCGACCGCAACTTCGAGCTCGAGCACGAGGCCGAACACGCCCAGCTCGCGGCTCTGGAGAAGGTGCAGGAGGAGGCCAGGAGCGGCTCCACGCCCGCGCACTGATACGCGGCGAACAGCGAAAGGCCCCCCCCCCCCCGGCCCGGGGGCGGGGGGGGGTTGGGCCCCGCGGGGCCGGGCGGGGGCGCGGCG
>NZ_JARWRU010001256.1 GCF_029867845.1 Nocardia farcinica
GCCCCGCCCCCCCCAAACAGCTATTCTTGTTGTCCGGTACCCCCCCCGGGGCCCCGCTTGCCCTGGCACACCCCCCGCCCCTGCGGGGCCCCTCCGCCTCGGGCCCTCCGGCCGCCCTCGGCGAGAACCCAGCGCACCCGGTCGGATCCGGCCGGAGTCAACTTGCAGCGCAGCGACCGCGCGCCGACCGCGTCCAGGCGCACCTTCTCCCAGGCGAACGGCAGGGCCAGACTGCCCGGTTCGGCGGGCAGCAGGGCGGCGGAGGCGGCGACCGACTGCATGGCGGCGTCCAGCAGCGCGGGATGCAGGCCGAACTTGTCGGCGTCGGTGACGGTCTTGGGTAGCGCGACCTCGGCGAAGACGTCCTCGCCGCGCTTCCAGACCGCGCGCATGCCCTGGAAGGTGGGGCCGTACTGGTAGCCGAGGGCGGCGAGGGTCTCGTAGGCGGCGGCCGGTTCGACCACCGATTGCGCGCCGACCGGCGGCCACAGCTCCAGTCCCTGGGTGTCGGTCTGCTCGGTCGCGGCGGCGGCCAGGAATCCGTCGGCGTGCAGACTCCATTCCAGCTTGCCAGGCGCCTCGTCGGTGTCCTCCCGGCGCGAGTACACGGCCACCTTCCTGCGGCCGGAGCGTTCCCGTTCGCCGACCGCCACCTGCAGGTGGATGGCCCCCTCGGCGGGCAGCGTCACCGGCGAGTACATGCTCAGCTTGTCCACCCGCGGTGTGCCGAGCTTGTCGCCGGCGTGCAGGGCCAGCTCGAGCAGCATGGCCCCGGGGACGAGGACGTTGCCGTGCAGGGCGTGGTCGGCCAGCCAGCCGTGGGTGGCCAGCGAGAGCCTGGTGCTGAACAGGAAGCGGTCCGCGCCGGGGGTTTCCACCACCGCGCCGAGCAGCGGATGCCCCGCGTCGGCGAGGCCGAGCCCGCTCGGCTTGCCGCCGCGGGAGTTCGCGACCCCCGCCAGCCAGTGAGCCTTTTTCATCCTTGCTGAGCGGCTCTGAGTTCGCGGTGCTGAAGGACGTGGATGGCCTTGACGAGTTGTCCGGCCTTGTAGGGACAGCAGCGGAGTTTACGCAGCACACGCCAGCTTTTCAGTTGGGCGATCGC
>NZ_JARWRU010001257.1 GCF_029867845.1 Nocardia farcinica
TGCCGTTCGGCGACACCCTGCTCACCGACCTGCGCGCCCTCGCCGCGGGCGTGGGCAGGCTCACCCGCACCGTGGCCGCCCCCGAAACCGGCATCGTGTTCGTCTACACCGGCATGGGCCCGCAGTGGTGGGGCATGGCCCGGCAGCTGCTCACCACGAACCCGACCTTCGCCGCCGCGGCCGCACGCGTGGACGCCGCCTTCACCGCCGTCGCCGGCTGGTCCATTCGTGACGAACTGCTGCGCGACGAGCAGGACTCCCGCGTCACCGCCACCGAGATCGCCCAGCCCGCCAACTTCCTGGTCCAGGTCGCGCTCACCGAAACCCTCGCCGAACTCGGCATCCGGCCCGCCGCCGTCGTCGGCCACAGCGTCGGCGAGGTCTCCGCCGCCCACGTCACCGGCATGCTCGACCTGACCGACGCGGTCACCGTCGCCTACCACCGCGCCCGGCTCCAGGCCCGTACCGCGGGCACCGGCGGCATGCTCGCCGTCGGCCTGCCCGCCGAACAAGCCGCCGAGCACACCGGCGACGGCGTCGACATCGCCGCCGTCAACAGCCCCACCGCCGTCACGCTGTCCGGCGACGCCGAACGGCTCGACAAGATCGCCGCCGCCCTCGACGGCGACGGCGTCTTCGCCCGGCGGCTGCGCGTCGAGGTGGCCTACCACAGCGCGCTCATGGACCCGATCCTCGACGAACTGCGCACCGCCCTGGCCGGTCTGCGCCCGCGCACCCCGTCGATCCCGCTGTACTCCACCGTCACCGGCGACCGGGTCACCGGCGCGGACTGGGACGCCGGCTACTGGTGCGCCAACGTGCGCGAACCGGTCCGCTTCGCCGACGCCGCCCGCGCCGCGATCGGCGAGGGCGCCCGCGTGTTCCTCGAAGTCGGCCCGCACCCCGTGCTCGGCGCCAACCTGCGCGAAATCCTGCTGCACACCGGCGAGAACGGCGCCACCGTCGCCACCCTCGACCGCAGGCAACCCGACGAACTGAGCCTGCGCCGCACCGTCGCTGGCCTCTACACCACCGGCGCGCTCGACCTGCCCGCCCTGCTCGGCCCGCACCCCGCGCCGCACCACCCGCTGCCTCGCTACCCCTGGCAGCGCCGCCACCTGCGGTCGGACCTGCCCGAATTCAGCCAGCAACGGCACGGCACCCCCGGCGTCCCCGCCATGCTCGGCGACCCCGACCTCGACGCCGAACACCGTTGGACCCTGCCGCTGGCCGTGTCCACCCTGCCGTGGCTGGACGAGCACCTCGTCGACGGCTCCCGCATGCTGCCCGGCGCGGCCTATCTCGACGCCGCCCTCGGCGTCGCCGCACTCACCCGCGACGACACCAGAGCGGGCTGCCACGCCGTCGAGGACGTCCGCTTCACCGCACCCCTGGTCATCGAACCCGGCGACGTTCCCCTGTTCGCCGTCGAACTGGAGAAATCCACCGGCCGCGTCACCATCCGCTCCCGCCCCGCCCTCGGCGCGGTGTGGACCGAGCACGCCGGTGCCCGCCTCGTCGACGGCGACTACACGCCCCCGGCCACCGTCGTGCCCGACACCACCGCCATGACACCCGTCGACCCGGCCGATCTCTACGCCGACCTGCGCGCCACCGGCGTCGAACACGGACCCGCCTTCCAGCTCGTGCGCCGGGCCTGGGTCGACGGGGACACCGTCGTCGCCCACCTCGACCCTCCGGCCGACCACGGCGGGCACCTGGCCCACCCGTGCGTGCTCGACGCCGCCTGGCAGATCGTGTCCCTCGGCGACGCGGGCGGACCCGAACTCGACGGCGCGGTCATCCCGGTCGGCGCGGACGCGGTCCGCCGCTTCGCCGACCTGCCCGACCACGTCGTCGTGGTCGCCCGCCTGACCGCTCCGCTGCGCGCCGACATCACCCTCCTCGACAGCGAGCACAACCCCGTCCTGCAGATCCTCGGCGCCCGCTTCCGCGCCGTCCCGTTCGGCGGCGGCGCCCTGCGCGCGCTCGAACCGCTCTACTACGAGGAACGCTGGACCCTGCTCGACCCACCCGCCGCCGGCGAATCCGCGGGCACCGCGCACACCCTCGTCGTGCTGCTGCCAGGGGCGAGCGCCGAGCGGGTCGCCCGCGCCGCCCGTCCCGGCGGCACCGTCGAGATCCTCGACGCCGCCGAAGCGCTCGGCGAAGCCGGGGCGGCCACCGACGGCGCGGGCAGTGTCGACGGCGTCCCCGACTCACCGCTGCTGACCCGCCTGCACGCGGCCCGCACCCGCGACGGCGTCGACCGCCTGCACGTGTGTGTCGTCGCGGGCCCCGGCGAGCCGATCGAAGCACTGTGGCTGCTCAGCCGTCTGGCGCTGACCGTGGAACGCTTCGCCGACGAGATCAACCCCGAACCGCTGCCGCTGACCGGCGACGGCTCCCTGCACCTCGGCCTGATCACCGAACGCGCCTTCGCCCACCCCGACGACCCCGCCGCCCCCGACCCCGTGCACGCCGCCCTGGCGGGCGCGCGCCGCGTGCTGCTCAACGAACAGCCCGCGCTGCGCTGGCGGCTGATCGACATCGACCCGGGCACCACCGACGCCGAACTGGCCGCCGAACTGCGCATTCCCGGCGCGTTCGGTCCCGATGGCACCGACGAGGTGTTCCTGCGCGACGGTCTGCGCTGGACCAGCGTCGTCGAACGCGCCCTGCCCGAACGCACCGCCGCCCTCGACGCCGCTGCCCCGCTCGAGGACCCCGAAGCCAACTTCCGCCTCGACATCCCCCGCTCGCGGGTGCTGTCGCAGCTCGGCTGGCGCAGCGCCGAACGCCGCGAGCCCGGACCGGGCGAAGTCGAGGTCCGCATGGCCGCCATCGGCCTCGGTTTCAAGGACCCGCTCAAAGTGCTCGGCATCCTCGACGAGAACGACCTCGCGGGCACCCATTTCGGCACCGCCCCCGGCATGGAGGGCGCGGGCACGATCGTGCGGGTCGGTCCCGGCGTCACCGGGCTGCGCGTCGGCGACCGCGTCGGCCTGGCCTCCCCCGGCATGATCGAGCGCTACCACGTCACCAGCGCCGAGCTCGTCGGCCCCGCCGCCGACAGCATCCGGCCCGAACTGTGCAGCTCCACGGTCTCGATGGTCACCGCCGAATACGCCCTGCTCGACCTGGCCAGGGTGCGGCCGGGCGAGACCGTGCTCGTGCACGGCGCCGCCGGCGGTGTCGGCGCCTGCGCGGTGCAGGTGGCGAAACTGCACGGCGCCACCGTGATCGGCACCGCGGGCAGTGACGAACGCCGCGCCTACGTGCTGGCCCAGGGCGCCGATCACGTGCTCGACTCCCGGTCGTTGAACTTCGTCGACGACCTGCTCGCCTACACCGACGGCCGCGGCGCCGACATCGTGCTCAGCACCGCGCCGGGGGAGATCGTGCGTCAGAACTTCAAAGCCGTCGCCGAATTCGGCCGCATCGTCGAGATCGGCAAGGCCGACATCTACTCCGGCGGCGTGCTCGACCTGCGCAACTTCGACAAGAACATCACCTACCACTCCTTCGACCTCGACCGCATGCTCGCGCTGCGCCGCGAGGAGGTCATCGCCCGCGTGCAAGCCGTCAACGACCGCCTCGCCGACGGCACCTACCGGCCGCTGCCGTTCCACAGCTTCGGCGCCGATCAGGTCGGCGCCGCCTTCGAGGAAGCCTTGCGCTCCACCCGGCTCGGGCGCATCACCCTCGATCTGAGCACCCCCGCCCCGCCCGTGCGGCCAGCGACCGCCGACGTGCCGATCCGTCCCGACGGCCGCTACCTGATCACCGGCGGCCTCGGCGCGTTCGGCCTGGCCACCGCCCGTCGTCTGGTCGCCCGCGGCGCTCGCGCGCTCGTCCTGGTCGGCCGCGGCGGCGCCCGCACCGACACCGCCCGCGAGCACGTGCGCCGCTGGCGCGAGGACGGCATCGACGTGCGCGTCGAACAGCTCGACATCACCGACGCCGCCGCGGTCCGCGCCCTCGTCGACCGCTCGCACAGCCCGGATCGCCCGCTGCGCGGCATCTTCCACGCCGCCGGTGTGCTCGACGACCAGCGCATCACCACCATGAGCCGCGACAGTCTGGCCACCGTCTTCGCCCCCAAACTCGACGGCGCCCGCGCGCTCGCCGACGCGCTCGACAGCGCCGGGATACGGCCCGACCTGATCGTGCTCTACTCCTCCGGCAGCGCCATCATGGGCGGTATCGGCCAGTACTCCTACACCGCGGCCAACCTCGCCCTGCAAGCCATGGCCGAGGTGTTCGCCAGGATCGCGTCGGTGTCCGACGAGCCGTCCGGGCCGAGCACCCGGGTGCTGTGCGTGGGCTGGGGCGCCATGTCCGGCGGCGGCATGGTCGACGCGGACGAGACGGTGCAGCGGTATCTGCGCATCGCGGGTTTCGACTCCATCGACATGGACGCAGGCACCGGCTATCTCACCGAACTGCTGAGCCTGGGCGTGCGCACCGCCGCCGTCATCCCCGTCGACTGGTCCAAGGTGGTGCTCGCCGCCCCGCAACTGGCGCACACCGCGCGTCTGGCCCATCTGATCGCCGATGCCGCCGAGGACGATTCGACCGCGGCCCGGCTGCGCGCGGAGATCACCGCTCTCGACGAAGCCCAGCGCGCGAGCGTCGTCGGCTACCTGCTGGCCGAACAGCTCGCCGAGGTCATGGGCGTGGCCGCCGACTCCATCGACCTGTCGGTGCCGCTGCCCGAACTCGGTCTCGACTCGCTCATGGCCGTCGAATTCGGCGCCCTGGTCGGCAAGACCCTCGGCGTGGAGATGAACAGCATGCAGCTCGGCCGCTCGTTCACCCTCGCCCAGGCCGGGGCGCGCATCGCCGAACTCCTCGTCGGCGCCGGACCCGATATAGCGCCGCCCCTGGCGGTTGGGGCGGCGGCCGGTCCCGGCCCGGTGGACGCGAGCCGTGCAGCAGGTCAGGCGGCGGTGGACGCGACAGCAGTCGCTGTCGCCGGAGC
>NZ_JARWRU010001258.1 GCF_029867845.1 Nocardia farcinica
CCCGGGCCGGGTTCCCCCCGGGGGGGGTACCCCCCGCGTGGGGGTGGACCGCGGCGGCGCCGGCCGGGCCCCCAGCGGCGGGGGCGGGCGCTTCGGCCGGAGCAGGCGCGTCGGCCACAGCGACGGTCTCGTCCGCGATGGGGCCCGCCTCGGCGTCGGACGCTCCGTTCGCGTCGGAAGCGACATCGCCCGAGGGCGCGCCGCTCTCGGTGGCGGCGGCCGTGGTGGCGTCGGTCGCGATGTCGGCCTCGGCGCTGTCCGACGCGATGCCGTCCGCGGGCGGCGTATCGGCCTCGGGTGCGGTGGCGTCGGGTGCGGTGGCCTCGGGCGCGGTGGCGTCGGGTGTGGTGGCGTCGGGTGTGGCGGCCCCGCCTTCCAGGGTGGCCCCGGAATCGGGCGAAGGACCGTCCCCGACGGGCGGATTCGCGTGCGCCGGGTCCTCCTCGGAGAAGACCTCGAAGGGGATCGTGTTGCCCGCGGCGTCGCGTTCGCCGACGCTCGTCTCGATGGCGGCGGCCAGCCGAGCGACGCTGTCCCAGGCGTGGGCGGGTTCGCCGTCGAGATTGCCGATGGTGAGCCAGGTATCGGTGCCGCGATAGCGGACCAGGCCCTTACCCGCTTCGTCGAGCGTGACGTCGAGTTCGCCGGAGACCGTTCCCTCTTCGTCGGTCATCACGGCGGCGGGGCTGTTGAGCTGCACGATCTCGCTTATCGGAAGCCTCCTTGCCGGGTGCACTCGTCGATCGCGGTGCGCAGTGCGGCCTGCTCCGCCGAGTCCACGGTCAGGCCGTACTTTACTTTCACCCGGAGGTAGCGGTCGACATAGGCACACCGGAACTTCCCCGGCGGAAGGTAGTTCGCGGCGTCCTGGTCACCCTTGGAGCGGTTGGCCGTCGGATCGGAGGCCTCCAGGTTCAGCGCGTCGTTGGCGATGCGCCTCCTGGTGTCCTTGTCCAGCTTGTCGGCGCCGGAGCGCCACGCCTCGGCGAGGGCCACGATGTGCTCGGCGTCCACGCCGGAGGGGTCGGTGATCCACTTGTAGGGCTTGAGTGCGCCGGTCTTGCGGTCGAGCGTGCCGTACTCGTCGCGCCAGCCGCCGTCGGCGCCGACCTTCAGATCGCAGGTGGTCGGGTCGAGGGTGACCTCGCCCTCGGCGTCGCGCAACATCATCACCTCGCGGGTGGTGCACCGCGCGAACTGACTGAAGCCGTCGCCGAATCCGTGCTCGGCCTTGGCCGAATCCCAGTGCGGGAAATGGTCGCGGCTGTAACCGTCCATCGGACGTTCCTCGGCCACCGTCAGCTGCGCGAACAGGCTCTCCACATCGGCGGCCGAGGAGATCGCGGTGGCGGAACTGTCCACCCCGCCCTCGGTGTTGTCCAGCGCGGCGTAGGCGACGGCGACCACGACGGCCAGCACGGCGGGCACGACCACCCCGACCAGGCGCCGGAGCCGCTGGGACGAGAACAACTTCACAACGACTCCCTCACCGACCGGGACGCGGTCCCGCACCAACTCGTCGAACTACCGGACATGGTGCGGCACAGGGCGAACCGCTGTCATCGGCGTGTTCACCGCGGGCCGCGCGCCGGTAGTTGTGCACTTCCGACAGTCGGCCGAGGCCGAAAACCCTTCCGGGGCCGCCGGAGCGACCCGGTGACCGCAGCCGAGCATAGTGTGATCGGCGCGGATCGGCGCAACCTCCGGCCCCGGCGGGTTGCCCAGGGCACGAAGTCGATCGTCCGCGCGCGACAGCCGAAGCGCATGGGCGGCAAGGGAGTCAGCCGACCAGCCCGCCGGCCAGTTGCCCGACGCCGTAGGTGATGGCCATGGCCAGCGCGCCGCCCGTCACCACCCGCACCGCCGCCCGCAGGCGCGGACTGCCGCCGAGCGTGGCGCTGATCGTGCCGGTCAGCGCCAGCGCCACCAGCACGGTGGCAACGGTGACCGGTACCCGCCAGCTCACCGGCGGCAGCAGGATGGCCAGCAGTGGCAACAGCGCGCCGAGGACGAAAGCCAGCGCCGAGGAGCCCGCCGCCGCCCACGGATTCGTGAGCTGCTCCGGGTCGATGCCCAGCTCCACCTCGGCGTGCGCGGCGAAGGCGTCGTGCGCGGTCATCTCCTCGGCGACCCGGCGCGCCGTCTCCTCCGACAGGCCCTTGGCCCGGTAGTTGGCGGCCAGCTCGCGCAATTCGTAGTCCGGGTCCTCCAGCAGTTCCTTGCGCTCCTTGGCCAGCAGCGCCTGTTCGGAATCGCGCTGGGTGCTGACCGAGACGTACTCGCCGACCGCCATCGAGATCGCCCCGGCGGCCACGCCGGCGATGCCCGCCGTCCACAGCGTCTGCGTGCTGGTGTTCGCCGCGGCCACACCGACCACGAGGCCCGCGGTGGAGACGATGCCGTCGTTGGCGCCGAGCACCCCGGCGCGCAGCCAGTTCAGCCGCGAGTGCGGCCGCTCCGAGTGCGGCTCCACGTGGCCGTCCTGCCAGGGCCGCGCCGGGCCGGCCGGCCTGGCCGGCGCCCCGGCGCGGGGCGGGCCCGCGGGGGTGGGTGGGGGCTTTCGTTTTCGCCCGCGGCGTCGTCTTCCTCCGCCCCCACACGACTCTACTGCGCCGCCACCGCCGGACCCGCTGGTCTGTGAATTCGGGGATCGGCGGCGGTGCTGGCATGCTGACCCGCATGAGCACACTGCGTTTCCAGGGAACACGTTTGGCGGCCGGGCTGGCGGCGGCCGCGCTGCTGCTGACCGGCTGTGGCGGCGGCGAGGAGAGCACGAGCGCGGAATCGCCGAGCACGCCTCGTGACCAGCTGCTGCTGAGCATCGAAGAGTTCCCCGAGGGCGCCACGAAGATCGACATGCCCGCCGACCGGTTGCAGTCCGCGGTCACCGACATGTCCGGCCTGCAGCAGAATTCGACCATCACCCCGGCCGAGTGCGGCGACACCCAGCAGGATCTCGGCGCGGCCACCTCCGAGCTGCTCACCGACTCCGACGTCATCGCCGCCAACGACAGCGCGGCCGGCCTGATGTACGTGGAGTTCGTGGCCTCGCGGGTCGCCGACCTGGCGGCGGTCGAGGCGTCGAACACCACGTGCCCCGAGGTCACCGTGGTCTCCACCGTCGAGGGCAAGGAGATCACCACCGTCGGCACGGTCGAGACTCTGAGCCTGCCCGACGGGCTGAACGCCGACGAGGCGCTGGCCTTCAAGTCGCTCAACACCTCCACCGTGGGTGAGGGCAAGCCGCTGACCAGCCTGGCCTACCAGGGCATGGCGGTGGTGCGCGGCGTCACCGTGATCGTGCGCGTCGGCGCGCTGCGTGAGGAGGGCGTCGAGCAGTCGACCTTCGATCAGGTGTTCGTCGACGCGGTGAACAAGGTGCGCGACGCCGACTGACCCGGCGCCACGACGGTGAGGTACGGCGGCCGGATCGCCGAGCCACGCGTCACGACGGCGGTGCCCCCGGACCTTCCCGGCGCACCGCCGTCGGCGTCTGCTGCCACCAGCGGCGCGCG
>NZ_JARWRU010001259.1 GCF_029867845.1 Nocardia farcinica
CGGCGGGACCGGGCGCGGTGCCGGCGGAGGGCCGGGCATCGTCGGTGTCCGCCCTCACGAACCCCCTCCTGGCCTGCCGGAATAGTCACTGCGCAGCACAGGCTGCCTCGGCCAACGGTACCTCGAGCGACCGTGTGACCCGTGACTCCGCGGCCCGCCGGACCGCCGATCCGCGGCTACTCGCCCGCGGCCTGGCGCTCGTACTGGGTGATCGCCTCGGCCTTGATGCGCTCGAACTGCTCGCCCATCCGCGCGGCCAGTGCCTGTGCCGCCGAGAGCGGGCGCACCATGACCATGAAGTCGTCGATCTTCCCGTCCTCGTCGACGTGCAGGAAGTCGCATCCGGTCAGCTTCCTGCCGTCGACCGACGCCTCGAAGACCAGCGCGTGATCGCGCCCGTCCGCGTCGGCGATCTCGCGCACGTAGCGGAAGTCCTCGAAGACCCGGACCACAGCGCGCAGGATGGCCGCGGTGATCGGCTTGCCCTCGTAGGGCTTGAACGCCACCGGACTGGTGAACACCACGTCATCGGCCAACAGCGCCTCCATCGCGGCCTCGTCACGCGCCTCGACGGCGGCCCGGAATGGGTGCATCTCCCACCTCGCTTCTCGTGTGCGGTCGGGTGTCACGGTAGCCGACTCGATGGCGACACTCATTTGGACAGGTGTCTATACAAGTGTATTTCCGCTGTGTACCGTGAGGACAGTCATCGGGGCCCGTGGCCACGGGATGCGGCTGCCGAGCCCGCTGCACAGATCGGAGCACATGTCCATGTCCTACCCTCGCGCCGAACTCGACGAGATGATCGAACGCTGGCTCAAGGCCAACGCCGAATGCGAACAGGCCGGTGACTGGCGGCCGCTGGCGGAGTTCTACACCGAGGACGCCACCTACGGCTGGAACTACGGGGAGAAGCACGACTTCATGGCCGTCGGCCGCGACGAGATCCGCGACTACGCCATCGGCTACGAGATGGACGGCCTCGACGGCTGGACCTACCCGTACCAGTCCTGGGTCGTCGACGAGAACACCGGCGACATGATCGGCCTGTGGAAGCAGATCTGCGAGGTCAAGCGCGCCGACGGCACCAACTACGCGCTCAACGGCATCCAGGGCAGCTGGTTCAAGTACGGCGGCGACTTCCGATGGCGCTGGCAGCGCGACTTCTTCGACTACGGCAATGTCACCGCCCTGTTCACCGAGATGATCAAGAACGGCCACATGACCCCCGGCATCGGCAAACGCATCGAGCGGGTGCTGAACTCCGGCGGCGACCTGCCCGGCTGGTACCCGATCGGGCAGACCCCCGTGCCCATGTGGTGAGCGCCCCGGTCAGGAGGCCGGGGCGCGCGGGCCGGGACGGCGGCGTCAGTGGACGAGCTTCAGGCCGACCACGCCGCCGACGATCATCGTCAGGAACACCAGTTTCAGCACGCCGACCGGCTCCTCGCCGGTGGCCATGGCGTAGGCGACGGTGAGCACCGCGCCGATGCCGACCCAGACTGCGTAGGAGGTGCCGACGGGAAGTTCGCGCATGGCCAGCGCCAGTCCGGTCATGCTCGCGGCCAGCGCGGCGAAGAACACGACGGACGGGACGAGCCGGGTGAAGCCCTCGCTGCGGCCGAGGGCGGTGGCCCACACCGCCTCCAGCGCGCCGGACGCGACGAGCAGAATCCACGACGACATGGCCATCTCTCCTCGGGCCGTCTTGTCGCACTCCGGGTACGGCGCCCCTCGTCCGGAAGCCCTGTCGCCGGGCTTTCCACCACCGTGGCACCGGTTGCCGCGAGTTGGCAAGTTCCGGCGCGCACCCGGCGACGGAGGTCACCACCTGGGTGGGGAAAGCCGCCACCTCGGGGGAGCTGACCCGGCACCCGAGGCCCCTGCTGCCGGGCGCGGGTTTGCCGGAGAGTGGGAACCGTACGAATCCAGCCACCGCCAGGTACGGCACTCACGAACCGGAGCCCGCGATGTCCACCACCCGCATGATCGCCGCCGCGCAGGAGCGTCGCGTCACGGTGGTCGCCGAGGACGGGGTGGCGCTGGCGGTCCGCGAGTACGGCCCGCGTGACGCCGAGCTGACCGTCGTGCTCGCCCACGGCCACTGCCTGCGCACCGAATCCTGGGCACAGGTCCGCGACGCACTGCTGCGCGAATACGCCGGCGCCAGGGTCGTCTGCTACGACCACCGCGGCCACGGCGACTCGGCCGCCGCCCCGCACCGCACCTACCAGCTCGACCAACTCGGCCGCGACCAGCCCGCGGTGCTCGACACCCGCGCCCCGACCGGGCCCGTGGTGCTGGCCGGGCATTCAATGGGAGGGATG
>NZ_JARWRU010001260.1 GCF_029867845.1 Nocardia farcinica
CCCGGGGGGCCCGCCGGGCCCGCCCATCGGGTGGGGCGGCCCCCGGGTGCGCTGGTGCTCATCGGCGGGCGCACCTACACCTCCGACCCCCCACCGGGGCGGCTCTGCCCCCCCCCGCGACTCGGGTTCAGTCGGGCAGCAGCGGCACCGAGATCCCTTCGCCGCGGCCGAGCAGGGCTGCCCTGGTGACCGCGGCGGAACCGAAGCGGCGGCGCAGCTCGTCGAGGGTGCGGTCGAGGGTGTTGTCGGCCCGGTCGGTCAGGGGCAGGGCCAGTTGGCGGGGTTCGGCGTCGGCCAGGTCGGTCAGCGCCAGGCCGAGCAGGGTCAGGCCGCGCTGCCCGATCATCGGCACGGCGGCGGCCAGCAGCGCGCGGGCGACGCCGAGCAGCACGGCGGTGTCGTCGGTGCGGACGGACAGGGTGTGTGAGCGGGTGGCGCGGGAGAAGTCGTCGAAGCGCAGGCGCAGCACCACGGCGCGGGCGACGCGCTGGGCGGCCCGCAGCCGCCTGCCGAGCCGGTCGATCAGACCGTGCAGACAGGCCTCGATCTCCTCGGGTTCGTGACGGCCGCGGCCGAGGGCGCGTTGCGCGCCGATCGAGCGACGACGGCGGCCGGTCTCCACCCGGCGCGGGTCGTGGGCCGTCGCCAGGGCCGACAGGTGGCGGGCGGCGGCGCGGCCGAGCAGACCGCGCAGGCCGTCCTCGCCGAGCGCGGCGAGCTGGCCGATCCGGGTGATGCCGTGCTCGTGCAGGGTGCGGGCGGTCACCTCGCCCACACCCCACAGGCGTTCCACCGGCAGCGGGTGCAGGAACTCGAGCTCGCGCTCGGGTTCGACCAGCCGCAGCCCGTCGGGTTTGGCGACCGCGCCGGCCACCTTGGCGAGGAACTTGGTGCGCGCGATGCCGACCGAGATGGGCAGGCCCACCTCGTGGCGGACGCGGGCGCGCAACCCGCGGGCGATGTCGAGCGGCTCGCCTGCGATGCGGCGCAGACCGGCGACGTCGAGGAACGCCTCGTCGATGGAGATGGCCTCGACCATCGGGGTCACGTCCCGGAACACCTCGAACACCGCTCTGCTCGCGGCCGCGTAGGCGCTCATGCGCGGTGGCACCACCACGGCATCCGGGCACAGCCGCAGCGCGCGGGCGCCGTTCATCGGGGTGCGCACGCCGAAGGCCTTGGCCTCGTAGGAGGCGGCCAGCACCACACCGCCGCCGACGATGACCGGGCGGCCGCGCAGGCTCGGGTCGTCGCGCTGTTCGACCGAGGCGTAGAAGGAATCGAGGTCGGCATGCAGGATCGAGGCCTCCCGGCGAACCGCCCGCTCGGGCGTCGCCGGATCGGCGGGCGGGGCGCGGCGTGGTTCGGGGTCGGGCACGCACGCATGGTCGCACGCGGGTCCGACAGGAGCGCCGCGGCTGCGAGTCCCTGTTCACGACCGGCCCTGTTCACGACCTGGCCTGTTCACGACCTGACCGGCCGTTCGGCCGCGGTGTGCGCGAGGACGGCGGCGGCCAGTTCCTCGTGCACCTGCGGCGGCAGGGTGTGGCCCATCCCGGCCACGATCATCAGCCGGGCACCGGGGATCTCCTCGGCGATGAGCGCGCCGTGCCCCGGCTTGGCCGGTTCGTGGCTGCCCTCGACCACCAGCGTCGGCGCCTGCACCCGGTGCAGCACGCCGACCGGCTCGAAGTCCGGGTCGGCGGCCGCGGCCAGCCGGTGGTTGACCACCGCGTCGATGTCGCGCGCGCGGTCGAGGACCCGTTCCTGCAAGCGGCGTGCCGCGGTCTCGTCGAACGGCAGCCCGGTGCCGTGCAGGACGCGCTGTTCGGCGACCATGTTCGCGAGGCGGGATTCCCGGTCGAGCGGCGGCGGGGCGGCGATCATCCGCCGGAAGCAGGTGACGAACTCGGGGGTGGGTTCGGGCAGGCTGCCCTCGGGCTGTGGCTGCCCGAGCAGCGCCCGCATCACCACCTGTCCCTCGCCCGCGCCGAGCGGGGAGGAGCCGATGAGGGTCAGCGAGCGCACCCGGCCCGGCTGTTCGACGGCCAGGAGTTGGGCCAGCAGGCCGCCCGCCGAATGGGCGACCAGGTGCGCGCTGTCGAGGCCGTGGACATCGAGCACGCGCGTGACGTCGTCGGCGATGTCGCGCCAGGTGTAGGGCTCGGGGGCGAACTCGTAGGTGTCGGAGCGGCCGGTGTCGCGATGGGCGTAGCGGATCACCCGGCGACCGCCCGCGACCAGGCGGTCGATGAACTCCTCCGGCCACAGGACGGCCTGCGACATCGAACCCATGATCAACAGGATCGGGGCGTCGGTCGCGGAGCCGAATTCCTCGCTCCAGAGCTTCTTCTCGGGCATGCGGACCTCCTCGCGGCGAAGCGTGGGCAGTCAGGACACGACCGGGGGTCGGCGCCTACTGCCTATCACTTCGTGTGTAGTACTCTGATCGAAGTGGTTTGAAGGTTAGTACTACAACTGGAGTGGTGTCAATGGTTCGCACGAATCCGCAGCGCCGACAGGCATTGCTGGACGCATCGATCGAGGTCCTGGCGCGCGACGGCGCGCGGGGACTCACCTTCCGCGCGGTCGACAAGGAAGCGGGTGTGCCCGCAGGCACCGCCTCCAACTACTTCGCCAACCGCGACGACCTGCTCGTCCAGACCGGGAACCGCTACTACGAACGGCTCATCCCCGGCGATGCCGCGATGGCGAAACTGGACGAACCGCCCTCGCGGGAGTTGCTCACCGAACTCATGACCGAGGTCGTCGAACGCGTCACCCGCTTCCGCACCGGCTACCTGGCGCTGCTGGAACTCCGGCTGGAGGCCACCCGGCGGCCGGAACTGCAAGCGCTGCTGACCGAACGGGTGCGCGCCGACCTCGAATTCAATGTCGCCGCCCACCTCGATCACCACATGCCCGGCGACGAGAACACCGTGCTGCTGCTGATCCTCGCGCTGAACTGGCTCATCCTCGAACGGCTCACGCTGCCGGGGGTCTTCACCGAGGAGCGGGCACGGGAACTGGTGCGCGTGGCGGTCGAGCGGGCGATCCCCGCGCAACCGCCGAGCGCGGCGGGGGAGTAGCCCGGCGCGGCGCGGGCCGACGCGCGGTGGCTTCCGTGTTCTGCGGATTTTCGTCCGACCCCCGGAGTACGCTCGGCACTCGTCGGCGTAGCGGGGAATTCACCAGTGGAGGTCGGCGATGGAGATCTTGCTCGGAATCGGTACGCGCAAGGGCCTGTTCCTCGCGCACAGCGCCGACGGCCGCAGAAGCTGGACCGTGGAGCCGCCGCAGTTCCCGATCGCGGACGTGAAGGCGCTGGCGATCGACACCAGACGCGCGGCCCCGCGCGTGCTCGCCGGTGTGCTGGACAGCCACTTCGGGCCGACCCTGGTCACCAGCGACGACCTCGGCCGCAGCTGGAGCGAACCCGACGACGCCCCGCTGGCCTTCCCGGACGACACCGAAACCGCACTGGGCGGCATCTGGCAGATCGCCCCCGCCACCGAGGGTGAGCCGGACGTGGTGTACGCAGGCGTCGAGCCGTCGGCGCTGTTCCGATCCGTCGACGGCGGAAGGACTTTCGAGCTCGTCCGTGGCCTGTGGGAGCACCCGCATCGACCGCAGTGGATGCCCGGCGGTGGCGGACTGGCGCTGCACACGGTCCTGCCGCACCCGATCGACCGGCAGCGCATCACCGTGGCCATGTCCACCGGCGGGGTCTACCGGTCCGCCGACGGCGGCGTCAGCTGGGAGCCGGCCAACAAGGGCGTCACCGCCGATTTCATGCCCGACCAGCAGCCCGAGTGGGGCCAGTGCGTGCACAAGGTCGCCGTCGACGCCGCGACCCCGAGCACCATGTACCTGCAGAACCACGGCGGCGTCTTCCGCACCACCGACGACGGCGCGGGCTGGCACCCCATCGACGCGGGCCTGCCGCCGTCGAATTTCGGTTTCCCGATCGTCGCCCATCCCACGCGCCCCGGCTGGATCTACACCTTCCCGCTGGTCGCCGACATGGAACGGTTCCGCTTCCCGCCGGAGGCGCGCTGCGCGGTCTACCGCAGCACCGACGGCGGCGAGACCTGGTCGGCGCACACCGACGGTCTGCCGCAGACCCCGTTCTGGGCCGCGGTCATGCGCGACGCCATGTGCGCCGACGACGCCGACCCGGCGGGCATCTACTTCGGCACCCGCAACGGCACGGTCTATTGCAGCCCCGACGAGGGCGAGCACTGGCAGCCGGTCGCCGAGAACCTGCCGGACGTGCTCTGCGTGCGCGCCCGAGTCGTGGGGTGAGTGCCGTGGCCCTGGTGCGCCTGCCGTCGGCGCTGCGGCCCTACGCGGGCGGTGCGAAAGAACTCGAGATCGAGGGGTCGACCCTGCGCGAGGTGCTCGACGGTCTCGGCGCGCGCTTCCCGGCGCTCGAACGCAGGCTCCGCGACGAGACCGGGACGCTGCGCCGTTACGTGAACTTCTATGTCGGTGACGACGAGTGCCGCACGTCGCGCGGCCTGGACACCGCCGTGCCGCCCGGGGGCGAAGTCATGATCATCCCCGCCGTGGCAGGCGGGACAGCGTGATTGCGAACAACTTGATTGCGCACAACTGAATTGTGACTACAGTTCAGTACATGGCCGACCTGCCCGCACCCGATCAGCAGCTGTGCTTCCAGCTGTACTCCGCATCTCGCGCCGTGACCGCCATCTACCGCCCCAGGCTCGACGAGCTGGGCATCACCTATCCGCAATATCTGGTCCTGCTGTCCCTGTGGGAGCGCGACGGCCGCACCGTGCGCGACCTGGGAGAAGAACTGGCCCTGGATTCCGGCACGCTCTCGCCGCTGCTCAAGCGGCTGGAAGCGGTCGGGCTCGTGGAGCGGAGCCGATCCACCGCCGACGAACGTCGCGTGCAGATCCGGCTCACCGAGCGCGGAAACGCCCTGCGCGAGCAGGCATGCGAGCTCCCGCGGGAGATTCTCGACGCCACGGGCCTCTCGCTCGAGGAAGCGATCGCCCTGCGCGACACGCTGGCGCGCATGCGGCGGGCGATGGACACCCGAATCGAGTCAGGAAGGAACCGATCATGAACGTTCTGTACACCACCGAGGCGCTGGCCACCGGCGAAGGCCGCGACGGTCACGTCCGCTCCGACGACGGCAGGATCGACTTCCAGCTCGCCGTGCCCAAGCAGATGGGCGGCAGCGGCGAGGGCGCCAATCCCGAGCAGCTGTTCGCCGCGGGCTACGCCGCCTGCTTCCACTCCGCGCTGCGTCTGGTCGCGCGCCAGGCGGGGGCTAATGGCGACGACTCCACCGTCGGCGCCAAGGTCGGTATCGGCCGGACCGAGAGCGGCGGCTTCGGCTTGGCGGTCACCCTCGAGGTGACCCTGCCGCACGTGCCGCGTGCGCAGGCTCAGGAGCTGGCCGATCGAGCCCACCAGGTGTGCCCGTATTCCAACGCCACCCGGGGCAATATCGACGTCGAGGTGCTCGTCACCGACGACTGAGCCCGATCGCTCACAGGAGCGGTGCCCGAGCGAGAGGTGCGCCGCTCCGTGCCCGATTCCGAAACTTCTCGCGTCGGACCGGATTCGGTCCGGCCGCCCCGCCCGGGGGGGGGGGGGGGGGGGGGGGGCGGGCGCGGGGGGGGCGCCGCGGGGGCGGCGGGGGCCCCCGGCGGGACCCCGCCCGCGG
>NZ_JARWRU010001261.1 GCF_029867845.1 Nocardia farcinica
CGCCCACTGGACCCCCTCCGATCTTCTGCTCCGCGGCAAATTAAACGAGCTTCCCGGCCCGCGCGGGGGGGTTGCGCCCGCGGGGGCCCGGGCGCACCGGGGCCCGCGCGTGGCCTCAGGCCGGCTTGGTGTCCTGTTCGGCGCGGCGCACCGGGGGGATCGGCAGCACCAGCGCGGCGGGCGCGTGCTCGGGCACCACCGGCTGCGCGGGCGCGACCGGCGCGATCCGCCGGTACGGCTCGTCCTGGGCGGGCCGAGGGTCCTGCTCGCCCTTGTTCGGCCAGAAGGCGGCGGCGCGCTCGGCCTGCGCGGTGATGGTCAGCGAGGGGTTCACGCCCAGGTTCGCCGAGACCGCGGCGCCGTCGACGATGCTCATCGTGGGGTAGCCGTAGACGCGGTGGTAGGGATCGATGACACCGTGCTCGGCGTCGGCGCCGATGGCCGCGCCGCCGAGGAAGTGCGCGGTGAGCGGGATGTTGAAGATCTCGCCCCAGCTGCCGCCCGCGATGCCGCCGATCTCCTCGGCCACCTTGCGGGTGACCTGGTTGCCCACCGGAATCCAGGTGGGGTTCGGCTCGCCGTGGCCCTGCTTGGAGGTCAGCCTGCGGCCGAACAGCCCGCGCTTGGTGTAGGTGGTGATGGAGTTGTCCAGGTTCTGCATCACCAGCGAGATGATGGTGCGCTCGCTCCAGTTCTTGGTGCTCAGGAAGCTGAGCGTGTCCAGCGGATTGCGCAGCACCATGAGCAGGAACTTCAGCCAGCGCGGCAGCTTGCCGTCACCGTCGACCATGAGCGTCTGCAACAGACCCATGAAGTTGGAGCCCTTGCCGTAGCGGACCGGCTCGATGTGGGTGTCCGGCGTCGGGTGGATCGAGGAGGTGATGGCCACGCCCTCGGTGAAGTCCTGACCGGGGTTCAGCTTCTTGGTCGCCGCGCCGACGATGGCCTCGGAGTTGGTGCGGGTGAGCACGCCGAGGCGGGGCGACAGCTTCGGCAGCACACCCTTGTCGCGCATTTTGAACAGCAGCTTCTGGGTGCCTCGGGTGCCCGCGGCCAGCACCACGTGGCGCGCGGTGTAGGTCCTCGGCTCGGTGCCGACGATCTTGCCGGTGCGTTTGGTCTCCACCGTCCAGGTGCCGTCCGGCAGCGGGCGCACCGCGGTGACCGTGGTCATCGGCACGATCTGCGCGCCCGCCTGCTCGGCGAGATACAGATAGTTCTTGACCAGCGTGTTCTTCGCGCCGTACTTGCAGCCGACCATGCAGTCGCCGCACTCCACGCAGCCGGTGCGCTCGGGGCCGACGCCGCCGAAGTACGGGTCGGGGACCTGCTTGCCCGGCTCGCCGAAGAACACCCCGACCGGGGTCTGCACGAAGGTGTCGCCGCAGCCGAGGTCGTCGGCGACCTTCTTGAAGATGTGGTCGACCTGGGTCATGTGCGGGTTCTGCACCACGCCGAGCATCTTCTTGGCCTGCTCGTAGTAGGGGGTGAGTTCCTCGCGCCAGTCGGTGATGTCGCGCCACTGGGCGTCGCGGAAGAACGGCTCCGGCGGCACGTAGAGGGTGTTGGCGTAGTTCAGCGAGCCGCCGCCCACGCCGGCGCCGCCGAGGATGAGCACGTCGCGCAGCAGGTGGATGCGCTGGATGCCGAAGCAGCCGAGCGCGGGGGCCCAGAGGAATTTGCGGATGTCCCAGCTGGTCTTGGGCAGTTCGTCGTCGGCGAAGCGCGCGCCCGCTTCCAGGACGCCGACCTTGTATCCCTTCTCCACCAGGCGCAGCGCGGTGACGCTGCCACCGAACCCGGACCCGACGATGAGCACGTCGAAGTCGGTTTCTCGCTGGGACATCAGCTCTCCTCGATCGGTCGGCAGTGACGCGCGTTACGCTAACGTGGACAGCTGGGGCTGTCAACGAATGCGCTTCGCCACCTCCGCGTCGGCCTTCATTCCGGCCTCGATTCTTGCCCTCGCCTTCATTCTGACCATTCATTCTGACCTTTGTGCTGACCTTTATGCTGGCCACGTGTCCCGCTACAGCCGCTCCCGACTCGCCGAGCTCAGCGGTGTCCCGGCGCGGACCATCCGCTACTACCACTCGCTCGGTGTGCTGCCAAGGCCCGCCCGCGCGGGCAAAGAGGTCGTCTACGGCGACGAACACCTGACCCGCCTGGGTGAGATCGCCGCGATGCAGGGTCGCGGCCTGAGTCTGGGCGCCATCCGCGAGGTGTTCGACGCCCAGAGCAGGGACGGCGCGCCCACCGACTGGCGCTCGGTGCTCGACCCGCGCCTGCCGGGGGCCCGCGAGCAGTCGGTGGTCTACGACGACGAGCAGCTCACCGCCCTGCTCGGGGAGCGCCGCGCCGAGATCATCGACGAGCTCGTCGCCGCCCAGTACGTCGTCTCCCATGAGGGCGGCTGGCACATCCCCGACCTGCCCATGCTCAAGGGCGCGCTCATCCTCTACGACATGGGCACCGACATCGCGCTCAGCGGCGCGCTGCGCAAACTCATCCGCACCCGGCTGGCCGATCTCGCCGACGAGATCGTCGGCCTGTTCCGCGAGGCCCTGCCCGAGGGCTACGGCGGCGAGGGGATCGGCGCCGACCACAGCCGGTTCCGGGATCGCTTCCGGGCCGCGGCCTGGGAAGTCGCCGGGGCGACGCTGGCCGACGAGATCGATCGCGCGGTGCGGGAATCGGAGTCCTAGCTCCGGGCTGTCACGGGCCGAGCACGCGGTCGATGGCGTGGTCGAGCAGTTCGGCGGCGCGCTCGGGGGAGGTGAAGTCACTGAGCACCGACTGGGAGAGCCCGGCGATCACCACCGTGAGCATCTCGGCGTCGCGCCGGGCGGCGGGCATGTCGGTCGCGCCGGGAGTCAGCTCGCGCGCGCGGCGGATGTGTTCCTCGAGCGTCTGCTCCAGCAGGCGCGCCGGTGCGAGGGTCTCACCCGGCAGGGCGGTGGAACCGGTGAGGCGGGCCGCCTGGTAGGCGGCCAGGATCTGGGCCTCGGCGCGGCGGGTGTCGTCCAGCGGCAGCAGGGCGCGCCCGATGGTCCGCAGGGCGTAGCGCGGATCCGGTTCGGCGCCCAGGCTCTGGAATTGTTCGAGGAACCGCCGCGCCATCGCGTCGATGACCGATCTCAGCGTCCCGAGCAGGAAGTCCTTCTTCGTCCCGAAGTAGTACTGCACCAATCGCACCGAGATGCCCGCTTCCGCGGCGACCGCCTGGAAGGTCGCCGCCTCCAGGCCGCCGCGCACGATGACCCGCCGTGCAGCGTCGGTGATCTGGCGGCGCCGTGCGTCGTGGTCGGCCAAGCGTGGCACCGGCGGTCCTTCCTGTTCGTCCCGTCCCGGCCCGGGGGCCTGCTGTCGGTGTGCAGCCGATCAGCGATGGTACGCCGATATCACCTCGGGCGGAGTCGTCCGGGCCGCCGGAACATGTCGGTGCCCGGCGGTAGCGTCGGCGGACACGGGTGGCCGGGAGCCACGGTTCGCGGGCGCTGAGGGATGGCGGGCGTTGAGGGATGGCGGGGGACGACTGGGTGGC
>NZ_JARWRU010001262.1 GCF_029867845.1 Nocardia farcinica
CCACGACTTCGGGGTCTTGCACACGGGTTCGTGGCATTAACCGAAGAGTAACATAGCATTCGCTCCGAAATGAACGGGGGCCGACGCGTGGGGTGTTGCGCACGCGCGGTGCAGGATTCACGACCGCCGGACGCGCCGATACGGTAGCCTCCTTCCTGCTCTCCCTCCTCCCCGTCCGCATCGACAGAACGGTGCCCGCATGTCACGAGTCGTCACCAAGGAGCAGTACTTCCACGCCGCTCTCGAGGTGCTGGCCGAGTTCGGCTTCAAAGGGCTCAACATCGGAGTGCTCTGCAGGCGGCTCGGCGTCACCAGCGGCTCGTTCTACCACCACTTCGGCAGCTGGCAGGGATTCGTCGACGCCCTGCTCGAGCACTGGGAGAACCGCCAGATCCTGCAACTGCGCGAACGCAACTTCAACCAGGGCAACCCCGACGACGACGTCACCGCCATGGCCGACCTCGCCCTCGGCCTGCACCACGCCGCCGAAGCGGCCATCCGCGCCTGGGCGGGCAACGACGAATCGGTCAACCTCGCCCTCAAGCGCGTCGACGAATCCCGCCGCCGCACCGTCCACAAAGCCGTGCGCGGCGTCGTCGAAGACGAACGCACCGCCACCGCCGTCACCGAACTCGGCATGGCCATGCTCGTCGGCTACCAGCAGATCGCCACCGGCGGCGACGGCACCTCCCTCGACGACCTGCTCACCCAATACAAGCGGCTCATCTACTCCCACGGCCGCCGCTGACCGAACACACCACCGGCGGCGGGACTACACCGGATTACCCGCCGCCACCCGCGCGCCCGGCTCCACCTGCTCGTCCACCCGCGCCGCGGTGACCCGCACCCACGTGTTGTTCACCGCCGAGGCCCCCGAAAACGGGTCGACCAGCGACGGATCCGGCAACAGATTCGCATTCGCCCCCGGCAGCGACGCCGCCACCGACCAGCCGACCCCCGGCTCTCGATGCCCCCACCCGTGCGGCACCGCCACTGTGCCACGGCGGATCTCGTCACCGACCTCCAGGGCCACCACGATCGACCCGGTCCCCGAAGTCACCTCCACCAGATCACCATCGGACAACCCGCGCGCCGCGGCGTCCTCGGGGTTCATCAACGCCGTGCACCGCACCCGCCCCTTGACCATCGACGGCAGATTGTGCAGCCAGGAATTGTTGCTGCGCAGGTGACGACGCCCGATCAACTTCAGATCGAACCCCTCCGGCGCCACGGTCAACGCCCGCCCGGCCGCCGCCTCGGCCACCAGTTCCCGTGCCGCCCGCACGAATTCACCCGGAGCCACATGCACCTTGCGGTCCCTGGTCGCGATGACCGACCGCAACCGCGGCCGCAACGGACCCAGATCGATCCCACCGGACGCGCGCCGGACCTTCGCCACCGTCACCCCCTGACGACCACGCCGCAACACACCGTACGGACCCGCCGCCATCGCCAGCGCCGTCAACCGCAGCGGCGACGCAAGCCCGAACAGCGCGTTCACCACCCGCCCGGTCACCGGACGCACCGGCAACGGCAGGATCTCGGTGACCAGCCGCGCCAGGATCTGCCAGTCCTCCAACCCGTCCGCGGCGGGCTCGAACACCCGCGCGTCGAAACGCACATTGTTGCGCACACTGAACACCGGGAACAGGATGCTCAGATCGTCACGCTCGAGCTGGGAGATCGGCGGCAGAATGATGTCGGCGTGCCTGCTGGTCTCGGTGACGTACATGTCCACCGCCACATGAAAATCCAGCGACTCCAGCGCAGGCGTCAACCGACCGCCCTGCGCGGTGGACAGCACCGGATTCCCGGCATAGGTGACCATCGCCCGCACCCGCTCCGGCCCCTCGGTGAGGATCTCCGAGGCCAGCGCCGCCACCGGCAGCTCACCGCGGAACGACTTGAACACCCCGCTCCGGTCGGTCCACGCACCGTGCCCGACGCCGAGGAACTTCGCGAACGGCAGCGGATCGACCGGGGGAGTGGCATACATCTGCCCGCCCGGCCGATCCAGATTCCCGGTCACCGCGTTGATCGTGTTCACCAGCCAGTGCGTCAACGTCCCCGTCACCTGCTGACACACCCCGACCCGCGCGTACAGCACCGCCGAGCGCGCCGCCGCGTGCTCGCGCGCCAGCCGCCGGATCGTCTCGGCGTCCACACCGGCGGGCCCTGCCATCGACTCCGGCGTCACCTCCGCCACCAGACCGCGCAGCGCGTCCCAGCCCGCACACCGGCGGCGCACCTCACGCTCGTCGCACAACTTCTCGGCGACCAGCACGTGCAGCATCGCCAGCAGCAGATACACGTCCCCGCCCGGGGCGACGGCCACGTGCTCGTCGGCCAGGCGCGCGGTCTCGGTGCGCCGGGGGTCGATCACCACCACCGTCCCGCCGCGCTCGCGCACGGCCTTGATCCGCTTCTTGGCGCCGGGCATGGTGGTCACCGACCCGTTGGACACCGCCGGGTTGGCGCCCAGCACGACCAGCCGGTCGGTGCGGTCGATGTCGGCGACGGGCATGAGCAGGTTCGAGCCGTACATCTGCCAGGCGGCGTACTCCTGCGGGAACTGGTCCATGGAAGAGGCGGTGAAGAAGTTGCGCGTCAGCAGCGCCATCCGCAGCAGCACGCCGTAGAGCACCGAGGAACTGTGCGCGGCGGGATTGCCCAGATACATGGCGACGGCGTGCGGACCGTGTTCGGCGCGGATCGCGCGCAGTCGCCGCCCCGCCTCGGCGAACGCCTCGTCCCAGCTGATCGGCACGAATTCGCCGTTCACCCGTTTGACCGGGGTACGCAGCCGATCGGGGTCGTGGTGCAGGCCCGCCATGGCGGTGGCCTTGGGGCAGATGTAGCCCTGGGACAGCACGTCGTCGGGGTTGCCCTCGATCCGCGTCACCTGATCGCCCTCGACGGTGACCAGGATGCCGCAGTGCGCCTCGCACAGGGTGCACTGGCGAGCGATGGTTTCGGTGCTCATGATCGTTTGCGCCACCTTCCACGGTCCTGCGCTCAGGCTACCGCCGGAACCGGTCATCACCGAGAGACTTTCGGCTTTCCTGTATCAATTGCTCATCCGCGCCCCGGAAAGCGGGGGCAGCCGATCGCGCTCGCTCCCCACCTCGCCCACTACGCTGCCCAACACTGAATCAATAGCATTTCACAAGGGATGATCATGCGCGGAAAACCCCTCACCACCCGAGCCCGATCACCCCGCTCTGCGCGGACAAGCCCTTCTCGGGCATCCAGTGGTGGCCGGGCCATCCACCTCCTGCCTGCTGAACACCGGCACCGCCGACCGGCCCTGAATTAGCGCGCGGTGACCCCGCAGGTGACACAGGCGGCGCCCCGGACACGAGATGTGCCCGGCTCACCCGAGGCTTCCGTCGGATCCCGGATCGACCCCGGCTACTCTCACCAGGGCCATTTACGTCACGTGACGTTTAGGAGGGTGGCCCGGGGGAGCCGAGGGGAGTGGGACAACCCGATGCGCAGACGACGCCGAGCGGGCCGCCGCCGACGCCCATACCCGCGACCGGAAAATTTCCGGCAGACAACGGGGTGCGACACGCCCCGAAGGGCGACACGCCGCCCGAGCCGACCATGTGCCGATCCGCCGCATAACACCCACAGGCAAGCACATCGCGGGGCGTGGCCCGAACCAGCCAACGCCGCGGTGACGCCGAGGCGTCGTGAACCACCGAATCACGAACGCGCGCACGGTGATCCAACCCCTTCCGCCGATCCCGTTGTCGCGCCGATAATCTACATTATGTCAAGTAAACGCCGTAGCGGGCACTCCCCGCCACCCAACGCCCCCTCCCACCCGGCGTGCGCGCCTACACCCCGCGTGGCCGGTTGAACCACTCCGTGGCCGACCTGCCGAGCATCAGGCACAACAGCACGATCCCCACCACCATGCCGAGCAGCCCGGGCGGCTGCATCGCCCCCATGCTCCCGAACCCGCAGAACGCCTCCAGGATGGCCAGCGCGATCACCATCGTTCGCAGCCCGCCCCTGCCCGCGGCGAACGCGAACGCGCATGCGCCGAGGACGAGCTGGACGGCGGAACCGGCCACCGCCGCTCCCAATCGTTCCGGGTCGCCCGTCAGCACCGCGACGGCGGCGATGACGGCGATCCCGATCCCACCCGCCACCCAGGCGATGATCTGGGCCGCACGGACACTGCGCGGCATCCGCACCGGGTCCGGGTCGGGGTCCGCGGCCGTGTCCCGCGGCGGCGGCTCCCGGTGGTCGTCCGGCACCCCGTGCAAGTCGTCCGGCGCCTCGTACAGCGGCTGCTGCACGTACCCGTGTCCCCCGTCCTGTTCGCCGTAGTACTGATCGTCGTAGTACTGATCGCCGTGGTACCGATCGCCGTACCGATCGTCGGAGTATGCGCTCGCCTCGTAGGGCTCGTACGGATCGTCGAAATACGACCTGGGATAGGGCACGGCGTAGGAAGCGGAAGCCGGATACGGCTCGGCGTGCGGATCGTGGGAGTCGTAGGGATCGTACGGTGATCGCGTCGGCTCGGACATGAAACCTCCCTGGCGCCGGAACCCCGATGCGGCGGTGGGTGGCCCGCCACGGTGTCGCCCGTCGCCGCACTCCCCTCCCGGACCGCCTATTCAAGAGCACCCCGCACCATCGGACAAATATCACCGAGCTATGGGTGACGTTCGGCCCCCTCGGCGTGAACGCACCGGTTGCGGGTACTGGAACAGGGCACACCACATATCGGCCCGACCGAGGGAGCACACGTCATGACCGACCAGCAGACTGCCGTCCGATCCCTACCCGAACTGGATCTCGCCTGGTACCTGGGCCTGTGGTACGAGATCGGACGGTTGCCGCTGAAGTACGAGGACGACGACGCGCGGGAGGTGATAGCGCAGTACTCCCTCGAAGACGACGGCACGATCCGTGTGGACAATCGGTGCATCGACGCCGAGGGCAAGCCGACCCAGTCGGTGGGCCGGGCGACACCGGTGGAGGGTGAACCCGCCCAGTTGAAGGTGAGCTTCCTGCCCGCCGGACTGCGCTGGATCCCGTTCACCGAGGGCGACTACTGGGTGTTGAAGATCGACCAGGAATACGACCACGCCCTGGTCGGCACCCCGGACCACAAGAACCTGTGGTTCCTGGCGCGACGCCCCGAGGTGGACGACGCGACGAAGACCGCCTTCCTCGACGAGGCCCGACGGCAGGGCTTCGACCTGACCGACTGGATCGAGCCGGTACAGACCGGTCAGCGCGTGACCGACGAGATGCTCGCCTGACGATGCTTGACACCGAAAGCATCCGAATGCGCGCCACCGCTCCCCTGGCCTGGCTCACGCTGCTGGCCGCGATCGGCCAGGCAATCGCCCCCGTGATCGCCCGCTGGAGCGGCGGCGCCTCCCCCGACGAGGCCACCACCGACCTGTTCATCACCCCCGCCGGCTACACCTTCTCCATCTGGGGCGTCATCTACGCCCTGTCCATCGCCACCGCCGCCTGCGTGCTGTGGCAGCGGCGCACCGGCACCGCCCGGCCCGACCATCTGCTGACAGCGCTACTTGTGGCCTTCCTGGGCGCATGCGCGTGGATCGCCGGGTCGGCGGCACAGGTCGAATGGATCACCCCGATCATCCTGACCGTCATGACCGTCGCCCTCATCGACGCCGTGCGACTGACCGCGAGCTCCCGCGACGAGTCCACCCCCGGCTGGCTGAGCGGCCTGGTCCGCGCCACCGTCGGGCTCTACGCCGCGTGGGCGTCGGCGGCGGTCTTCCAGAACTGGGCGGCCGAGATCGGCGGCAGCTTCGGCGACCCGGCCGTGCTGTGGTGGCAGCTGGTCGTCCTCGTCCTCGGCGCGTGCTTCGGCATCGCCGTCACCGCCCGCTACGGCCACGCCCTCCCTCTCTACCCGATCGGGCAGGTGTGGGCGCTGATCGGCATCCTGGTCACCGGCTGGGGCGAGACGACCGCCGTCGTGGTGGTGTGCGTGCTCGGCATCGCCGGCGTATCGGCAGCGTGGTGGTTCGCACGCGGCAGGCACCACAGCCCACCCGGATGTCCACAGCCCACCCGGATGTAAGGAAACAGACCACCCGGATGTAAGGAATTCGGGAGGACCGACGGTCTCTCCCACTCTCAATCTATAGCGCACCCCGGGTCTTGCGGCAAGACCCGGGGTGTCCCGCACAATGGACCGCTCATGCCATCCACCTGCGGAAACAGAGGTCCCGACTTGCCCGTGCCGTCACCGACCACCAGCGCGTTCGCACTCCCCGGCCACCTCGCCCACAAAGCCGACCCGACCCTGATCGGCGTCGACGAACAGCACTTCGCCACCATCGCCGCCACCCTCGAACGAACCATCGCCGCCCACACCCGCCGTCTCGAGGAGATCAGCAGGGCACACGCCCGCCCCGGACAGGAAGCCGTCGAACGCGACGCCGAGATCCACCGCATCAACGAACGCCTGCGCTCGCTGCGCCGCTTCGGTCTCGACCTGTGCCTGGGTCACATGCTCCCCGAGGACAGCGACGAGCCGATCTACATCGGCCGACTCGGCCTGCTCGACGACGCGGGCGAGCACCTGCTGGTGGACTGGCGCTCCCCCGCCGCCGAACCGTTCTTCGGCGCCACCCACGCCGACCCCATGGGCCTGCTCCGCCGCCGCCGCTACCGCTGGTCGGCCGGACGCGTCAGCGACTACTGGGACGAGGTGTTCACCCCCGACGGGATGGCAGGCCACGCCGCCCTCGACGACCAGTCCGCCTTCATCGCCGAACTCGGCGCCAACCGCTCCCCGCGCATGCGCGACGTGCTCGGCACCATCCAAGCCGACCAGGACGCCATCATCCGCGCCGGCTCCCGAGGCGCGCTCGTCGTCGACGGCGGCCCCGGCACCGGCAAGACCGTCGTCGCCCTGCACCGCGCCGCCTACCTGCTCTACTCCGACCCCTCGCTGCGGCACCGGGTACTGTTCGTCGGCCCGCACGAGCCCTACCTGGCCTACGTCTCCGACGTGCTGCCCAGCCTCGGTGAGGAGAGCGTGCAGCTGTGCACGCTGCGCGACCTGGTCCCCGAAGGCGCCACCGCCGTCGCCGAGGACGACCCCGAGGTGGCCGAGTTGAAGACCTCGGCGCGCATGGCCGAGGCGATCGAGGCGGCCGTGGCCTTCTACGAGCAGCCGCCCCGCGACACCATGATCGTGGCCACCGACTGGGCCGACATCAGGCTCACCGCCGCCGACTGGGCCGAGGCGTTCGGCGCCGCCGAACCGGGCACCCCGCACAACGAGGCCCGTGAACAGATCTGGGAGCTGCTGCTGACCATCCTGGCCGACAAGCACGGCGACGACGCCACCATCGAGCAGGTGCGGAACTCGTTGCGCCGCAACGACGAACTGCGCGCCGCCCTCGACAACGCGTGGACGCTCGTCGAGGCGGCGGACCTGGTGGCCGACCTGTGGTCGGTGCCGGCCTATCTGCGTCGCTGCGCGCCCTGGCTGAGCCCCGAACAGGTGCGCAAGTTACAGCGTGCCGAACCGGCGCGGTGGACGACCGCCGATCTGCCGCTGCTCGACATGGCGCGCCGCCGCCTCGGCGACCCGAAGGCGGCCGTGCTGGCGCGTCGGCAGGCGGCGACGGCGCGGGCCGAGCGGGAACGCATGTCGAGCGTGATCGAGGATCTCATCGCCTCCGACACCTACGCCGACGGCGAGGGCCTGATGACCCAACTGCTGCACCAGGACCTGCACGAGATCCTGGTGGACGAGGCCGCGCTGCCGACGGCGAAGTCCGATCCGCTGGCCGGGCCGTTCGCGCACATCATCGTGGACGAGGCCCAGGAGCTCACCGACGCGGACTGGCTGATGCTGACCCAGCGTTGCCCGTCCGGCAGCTTCACCGTCGTCGGCGATCGCGCGCAGGCCAGACGCGGGTTCGCCGAGTCCTGGCGGCAGCGGCTGGAGCGGGTGGGGCTCGGGCGCGTACGGCAGGCTTCGCTGAGCATCAACTACCGCACCCCCGAGGAGGTCATGGCCGCGGCCGAGCCGGTCATCCGGGCGGCGCTGCCGGACGCGAACGTGCCGAGTTCGGTGCGGCGCAGCGGGATTCCGGTGAGCTACGGCACGGTTCCCGAGTTGGCGTCGGTGGTCGACGCGTGGCTGGCCGAGCACACCGAGGGCACCGTGTGCGTGATCGGCGCGCCGGGGTTCGCGGCGCGGCCGCGGGTGCGTTCGCTTCGGCCGGAGCTGGCCAAGGGGCTGGAGTTCGATCTGGTGGTGCTGGTCGAGCCGGATTCCTTCGGTCCGGGGGTGGCGGGCGCGGTGGACCGGTATGTGGCGATGACGCGCGCGACGCGGCAGCTGGTCGTCCTCTCCGGGCACTGACACACGTCCCGAGTTCGCCGGAATCGGCCTCTCGCGCGCCCGCACTGTGGCATGCTCGCCGCAGTGCGGGCGGTTCGTGTCGTACCGGTCTTCGCAGGTCCACGCGCTGGCGACCGTCCCGGCGCCGCTTTTCTCGATCAGTTCCGCGGTGGGACTGGCACACCTAAACTTGAATGTGTAAAGTTTCTGAATGTGTCCAGCCTCCCCGACTTCGAGCGCATGCTGCGCAACGCCGACCTCCGGGTCACCGCGCAGCGGCTCGCCGTGCTGAGCGTGGTGCACCAGCATCCGCACTCGGACACGGACTCGATCCTCGGGCGGGTGCGCGAAAGCGTCGGAGCGGTCTCCCACCAAGCCGTCTACGACGTCCTGCGCGCGCTCACCGCCGCGGGACTGCTGCGACGCATCCAGCCCATGGGCTCGGTCGCCCGCTACGAGACCCGCGTCGGCGACAACCATCACCACCTCGTCTGCCGCGGCTGCGGCGTGATCGTCGACGTCGACTGCGCGGTCGGCGAGGCACCCTGCCTCGACGCCGCCACCGACCACGGTTTCGTCGTCGACGAGGCAGAGGTCATCTACTGGGGCCAGTGCCCCGCCTGCTCCAAAGCCCAGTTGTCTGCACCACCGAAGTGAGCACACCCCCGCTCACCTGCTTCTCCCTGAAAGGAAATGCCGTGTCTGTGGAACATCCGCCCATTGCCGAGGCCAACACGGAGCCCACCGAGAGCGGCTGCCCCGTCGCCACGGGACGCCTGCGGCACCCGCTGCAGGGTGGTGGCAACCATGAATGGTGGCCCGAGCAGCTCAACCTGAAGGTCCTCGCCCAGAACCCCGCCGAGGGCAACCCGCTCGGCAGCGACTTCGACTACAAGGCCGCCTTCGAGGCCCTCGACCTGGCCGCCGTCAAGCGCGACATCGCCGAAGTCCTCACCACCTCCCAGGACTGGTGGCCCGCCGACTTCGGCAACTACGGCCCCCTGATGATCCGCATGGCCTGGCATTCCGCGGGCACCTACCGCATCCACGACGGACGCGGCGGCGCGGGCAGCGGCCAGCAGCGCTTCGCCCCGCTCAACAGCTGGCCCGACAACGCCAACCTCGACAAGGCCCGCCGCCTGCTGTGGCCGGTCAAGAAGAAGTACGGCCAGTCCATCTCCTGGGCCGACCTGCTCATCCTCACAGGCAACGTCGCCCTCGAGACCATGGGCTTCAAGACCTTCGGCTTCGCCGGCGGCCGCGAGGACGTCTGGGAGCCCGACGAGGCCGTCTACTGGGGCCCGGAGGCCGAATGGCTCGGCGACCAGCGCTACACCGGCGAACGCAACCTCGAGAACCCCCTCGGCGCCGTCCAGATGGGCCTGATCTACGTCAACCCCGAAGGCCCCAACGGCAATCCCGACCCCATCGCCGCCGCGGTCGACATCAAGGAAACCTTCGGCCGCATGGCCATGACGCACGAGGAGACCGTCGCCCTCATCGCCGGCGGCCACACCTTCGGCAAGACCCACGGCGCAGGCGACGCCAGCCTCGTCGGACCCGAACCCGAAGCCGCCCCGCTCGAGCAGACCGGCCTCGGCTGGAAGAGCTCCTTCGGCAGCGGCAAGGGCCCCGACGCCATCACCAGCGGCCTCGAGGTCACCTGGACCACCAAGCCCACCCAGTGGACCAACGACTTCTTCGAAATCCTCTTCGGCTACGAGTGGGAACTCACCAAGAGCCCCGCCGGCGCGCACCAGTGGGTGGCCAAGGACGCCGAGCCGATCATCCCGGACGCCTTCGATCCGTCGAAGAAGAAGCTGCCGACGATGCTCACCACCGACCTGTCCCTGCGCTTCGACCCCGAGTTCGAGGCCATCTCGCGCCGGTTCAAGGACAACCCGGACGAGTTCGCCGACGCCTTCGCGCGCGCCTGGTTCAAGCTCACCCACCGCGACATGGGCCCCGTCTCGCGCTACCTCGGCCCCGAGGTGCCGACCGAGCAGCTGCTGTGGCAGGACCCGGTCCCGGCCGTCGACCACGACCTGATCGACGCGGCCGACATCGCCGCGCTCAAGAGCCAGATCCTCGCCACCGGCCTGACCACCCAGCAGCTGGTCAAGACCGCCTGGGCCGCGGCCGCCTCCTTCCGAGGCAGCGACAAGCGTGGCGGCGCCAACGGTGGCCGCATCCGCCTGCAGCCCCAGCTCGGCTGGGAGGTCAACGAACCCGACGAGCTGGCCCGCGTCATCCGCGCCCTGGAAGGCGTGCAGGAGCAGTTCAACGCCGCCCAGACCGGCGGCAAGAAGGTCTCCTTCGCCGACCTGGTCGTTCTCGGTGGCGTCGCCGCCGTCGAGCGGGCCGCCGAGGCGGCGGGCGTCGCCATCGAGGTGCCTTTCACCCCCGGCCGCACCGATGCGACCCAGGAGTGGACCGACACCGAGTCCTTCGCCGCGCTCGAGCCCAAGGCCGACGGCTTCCGCAACTACCTCGGCAAGGCCTCACAGCTGCCCGCCGAGTACCTGCTGGTCGACAAGGCCAACCTGCTCACCCTCAGCGCGCCGGAGATGACCGTGCTCGTCGGCGGTCTGCGCGCGCTGGACGCCAACTACCTCAACTCGCCGCTGGGCGTGCTCACCGACACCCCCGGTGTGCTGTCCAACGACTTCTTCGTCAACCTGCTCGACCTGAACACCGAGTGGGCGCCCTCCGGCAACGACGACGGCACCTACGTGGCCAAGGTCGGCGGCGAGGTGAAGTGGACCGGCACCCGCGTCGACCTCGTGTTCGCCTCGAACTCGGTGCTGCGCTCCCTGGCCGAGGTGTACGCCACCGACGACGCCAAGGAGAAGTTCGTGCGCGACTTCGTCGCCGCGTGGGACAAGGTCATGAACCTCGACCGGTTCGACATCCGCTGACACCCGGTCACCGACCGCACGGCGCCCCGTGGACCAGCAGGTTCACGGGGCGCCGTGCGTCCAGGCCCCGGCGGTGCGCCACGGTCGGCGATAGATGATCTTGAAGTCGGCTAATCTCGAACCGGTGCTCGGACATTCACACGCGACCAGCGGCGCGTTCGCCTGGTCGGCGGCAGCGGCGACGCTGCCACTAGCGGTCATGACCTTCCCGGAGATGCTGGACACCGACGCCCGTCTCGGCCCCGCCGACGTGCTCCTCGGCGTCTTCCTCACCGCGGGCGCGGCACTGCTGCCCGACGCGGACCACCCGAAAGGCACCATCTCCCGAGTGCTCGGGCCACTCACCCACTACGCCTGCAAACTCATCTCCAAACTCTCCGGCGGACACCGCCAGGGCACCCACTCCCTGCTGTTCGTCGCCGTCTCCGGCATCGTCACCTGGGCCGGAATGACCTACATCGGCCGCTATTTCACCCTCGCCCTCGTCTTCTTCCTGCTCGCCCTCGCCGTCAAGGCGCTGCACCTGTGCCCGCCCGGCGACAGCATCCGCAGCTGGGGCACCGTCGCCGCCCTCGCCGCCTTCGGCACCTTCGCCATGGACCACTGGATCAGCGACAAACCCGCCTGGCTCCCCTTCTGTGTGGCCCTGGGCTCCCTCGCCCACATCCTCGGCGACTGCCTCACCGATCGCGGCTGCCCCCTGCTGTGGCCGGGCAAGTGGCGCACCAGCGTCCCGATCATCGAACGCACCGGCAACAAGGTCGAGACCTGGATCATCGCACCGATGTTCGGCGTGGCCACCATGGTGGTCCTCTGGTACGTCTTCAACGTCAACCCCTGACTCCGGCACCAGCGGTGGGGGGGGGG
>NZ_JARWRU010001263.1 GCF_029867845.1 Nocardia farcinica
GCACGGGCGCACCGCCGTTGCCGCCGTACTCCTCGGCGTCGCTGTGCACCGAGGCGCGGCCGCCCTCGTCGGGGCCGATGTAGTTCAGCCCGCGCGGGGCCTGGTCGGAGATGCCCTTGGCCAGCAGCGGGGCGGGGGCGGCGGGGGCGGCGGGCTGCGGGGCAGCGCCGACCGGGGAGCGCAGGCCCGGATCGACCGACACGCCGGTGGGCTGCGGCTGCTGCACCTCGACCTTGAGGTTGAACAGGAAGCCGACCGACTCCTCCTTCAGGCCGTCGAGCATGGCCATGAACATGTCGTAGCCCTCGCGCTGGTACTCGACCAGCGGATCACGCTGGGCCATCGCGCGCAGGCCGATGCCCTCCTTGAGGTAATCCATCTCGTAGAGGTGCTCGCGCCACTTGCGGTCGAGCACCGACAGCAGCACCTGGCGTTCCAGGTTGCGCATCGAGCCCTCACCCGCCAGGCCGTCGATCTCCTGCTCGCGCTTGGCGTAGGCGGCGTGGGCGTCGTCGAGGATGGCCTCGAGCAGCTCGTCGCGGGTCAGGTCGCGCTGCTCGCCCGCCAGCTCACCGGTCAGCTCGCGGTAGTCCAGGCTCACCGGGTACAGGGTCTTGAGCGCGGCCCACAGCTTCTCCAGATCCCAGTCCTCCACATAGCCTTCGGCGGTGGCGCCGTCGACGTAGGCGGTGAACACGTCGGTGATCATGTTCTGGACCTGACCCTCCATGTCCTCGCCACGCAGGATCCGGTTGCGCTCGCGGTAGATCACCGTGCGCTGCTGGTTCATGACCTCGTCGTATTTGAGGACGTTCTTGCGGATCTCGAAGTTCTGCTGCTCGACCTGGGTCTGGGCGCTCTTGATCGCCTTGGAGACCATCTTGGCCTCGATCGGCACGTCATCGGGCAGGTTGAGGCGGGTCATGATCGACTCCAGGGCCGCGCCGTTGATACCGGGGAACACCACGACGGCCACCCGCAGGTAGAACCCGCACACGCCCGCGTCGCCCAGGC
>NZ_JARWRU010001264.1 GCF_029867845.1 Nocardia farcinica
GGCGGAATCCGCGCTCACGCACAACGGGAGCTCGAAAGGTTCTCCCGCTCAAAGGAAAGGGAAACGCCGACCGCTCGACGCGAACCTACGATGAGGATTCCGGTCCGTTTCTCTGAGAGTGGAGTCCTCCAACATGGGCAAGAAGCCGATGCCGCCGCTCACGCCCGCCCGCGACACGGTCGTCGATCTCCTGGTCGTCGGGTCGGGAACCGGTATGGCCGCCGCGCTCGCCGGGCACGACCTGGGACTGTCGTGCCTGATCGTGGAGAAGACGCCCTATGTGGGCGGATCCACGGCCCGGTCCGGCGGGGCCTTCTGGATTCCGGGGAACCCGGTCCTGCCCGACGGCGGAGACGAGGCGCTGGCGCTGGCGCAGACCTACGTGCGCGCGGTGGTCGGTGATTCCGCACCCGAGGAACGCGGCGCGGCCTTCCTGGACGCCGGGCGGGCCACGGTGGCCCTGCTCGAGCGCACCACGCCCATGAAATTCTTCTGGGCCCGCGGTTACTCGGATTATCACCCGGAGGAGCCGGGCGGACTGGCCGAGGGACGCACCTGTGAATGCCGTCCCTTCGACGCGTCGGTGCTCGGCTCCGAGCGGCCGCGCCTGCGGCCGGGCGTCATGGAAGCGCCGGTGCCGATGCCGGTGACCGGCGCCGACTACAAGTGGATGAATCTGCTGGTCCGCACACCCGCGAAAGCGCTGCCGCGCGTCCTGCGGCGCGCGGCGCAGGGCATCGGCGGCATGCTGATCGGCCGCGAGTATCTGGCTGGCGGCCAGGCGCTGGCGGCCGGGTTGTTCGCCGGGGTGCTCCGGGCGGGCATTCCCGTCTGGACCGAGACGGCCTTGGTCCGCCTCCTCCGCGACGGCGACCGGGTCACCGGCGCGGTGGTGCGCCAGAACGACCGCGAGGTGACGGTGCGGGCCAGGCGCGGCGTGGTGCTCGCCGCAGGCGGGTTCGACCACGACATGGGCGCGCGGCACAAGTTCCAGTCGCCGTCGCTGCCCGACGGGGCGAGCCTCGGTTCGAAGGGCAACACCGGCGATGCCATCACCGCCGCCCAGGACCTCGGCGCCGCCGGGGCGCTGATGCATCTGCCCTGGGGGTTCCCCGCCAACGCGCCGCTGCCCGGCGCCGACCCGCTGGTGATGCTCGCCGAGCGGTCGGCGGTTCCCTTTCCATTGAGCGGGAGAACCTTTCGAGC
>NZ_JARWRU010001265.1 GCF_029867845.1 Nocardia farcinica
CCCCCCCCCCCCCGATGCGATCAGGCCGCCAGCTCGCCGGTGTTGCGGCTGGTCATGAGTGGCTGGATGCGGGTGCCGAAGGCGTCGATGCCCGCCACGAAATCGTCGAAGGTCAGCATGATGCCCTTGATGCCCGGCACCGAGGCCACCTCGTCGAGCATCGCGGCCACCGTCGCGTAGGAGCCGACCAGCGTGCCCATGTTCAGGTTCACCGCGCCCTCCGGCGCCGAGATGGTCTTGGCCGTCGAACCCTCGGTGGCGGAGGCATCGCTGGCGGACTGACCCGACATCCACGCCAGCGCCTCCATGTCGGCGTTGTCGTGGTAGTCCTGCCATCTGGCCTGGGCGGCCTCGTCGGTCTCGTCGGCGATGATCATGAACAGTGCCAGCGCGCCCACATCGCGTCCGGTCGTCTCGGCCGCGGCCACCAGTTCGGCGGTGGTGTCGGCGATCGCGGTGGGCGTGTTCACCCCGACGCCCATGACGAAGTTGAAGTCGGCCATCTCGGCGGCGAACTTCATGCCGTTCTTGGACTGCCCGGCCGCCACGATCGGCACCGCGCCCGCCGCGGGCCGCGGCGAGAGCACGCAGTCGTCCATCGCGTAGTACTCGCCCTTGAAGTCGCTGACCCCGTCGGCCCACAGCTGGCGCATGACGGTCACGTACTCGGTGGCCTGGGCGTAGCGGTAGCCGAAGTACTCGTCGCCCGGCCACAGACCCATCTGCGTGTATTCGGCGGGCGCCCAGCCGGTGACGATGTTGACGCCGAAGCGGCCGGGCGCGATGGACTCGATCGTGGTGGCCATGCGCGCCACGATCGCAGGCGGCAGGGTCAGGATGGCGGTGGAGGCGAACAGCTTGATGCGTTCGGTCACCGCGGCCAGACCGGCCATCAGCGTGAACGACTCCAGGTTGTGGTCCCAGAACTCGGTCTCGCCGCCGAAGCCGCGCAGCTTGATCATCGACAGCGCGAAGTCCATGCCGTACTGCTCGGCCTTGGTGACGATGGTCTTGTTCAGTTCGAAACTGGGCTTGTACTGCGGCGCGCTCTTGCTGATGAGCCAGCCGTTGTTGCCGATCGGGATGAATACGCCGATATCCATGTCGCTCCTCCAGACGGATGCCGGGTCGATGCCGTGATGACTTCGAATGTATTGGCACTCCGTTTCCAGAAAACGCATCCGTGTAACGAGGTGGTTGCCGTGGGTAACTATCTGCTTGCGGGGCCGCTGCTGCCGCGCGCGACCAACTCCACCGCGAAATCGCGGTGCACCGGCGCGCCCGCGGCGCCGTCGATCCTGGCCAGCAGCAACTCGGCCGCCGTGCGGGCCATCTCGGCCAGCGGCTGGCGCACGGTGGTCAGGTCGAAGATCGCCCACGAGGAGAGGTCGAGGTCGTTGTAGCCGACGACGGACACCTCACCCGGCACCGAGAGGCCGAGGCGTTTTGCCGCCTCGACCCCCCCGTAGGCGACGAAAACGGTGTCGCACAACAGCCCCGACGGCCCGAGCGGGGCGCCCCC
>NZ_JARWRU010001266.1 GCF_029867845.1 Nocardia farcinica
CGGGGGGGGGGGGGGCTCTCCCCCCCCCCCCCCCCCCCCGGGGGGGCCCCCCCCGCCCCCCCCCCCCCCCCGCCCACCCCGCCCCCCCCGCCGGGGGCCCCGGGAAACCGTTGCGCTAGAGCGCCTTCAACTCCTCGGTGACCGCACCGACGGACTTCTTGGCGTCGCCGAACAGCATGGAGGTGTGGTCGGCGTAGAACAGCGGGTTGTCGATACCGGCGAAGCCGGAGTTCATCGAGCGCTTGAGCACGATGACGCTCTTGGCCTGGTCGACATTGAGCACCGGCATGCCGTAGATCGGGCTGGCGGCGTCCTCGCGCGCCGCCGGGTTGGTGACGTCGTTGGCGCCGATGACCAGGGCGACATCGGTGCGCGAGAACTCGCCGTTGATGTCGTCCATCTCCTTCATGGCGTCGTAGGAGACCTCGGCCTCGGCCAGCAGCACGTTCATGTGGCCGGGCATGCGGCCGGCGACCGGGTGGATGGCGTACTTGACCTCGACGCCCCTGGCCTCGAGCAGCGCGGCCATCTCCTTGACCGCGTGCTGGGCCTGCGCCACGGCCATGCCGTAGCCGGGGACCACGATGACCTGGTTGGCGTAGGCCATCTGGATCGCGGCGTCGGCGGCCGAGGTGGCCTTGGCCTGCTTCTGCTCGCCGCCGCCCGCGCCGCCCGCGACCGCGCCGCCACCGCCGAAGCCGCCCGCGACGATCGCCGGGATGGAACGGTTCATGGCCTTGGCCATGAGGTTGGTCAGGATGGTGCCGGACGCGCCGACGATCATGCCCGCCACAATCATGGCGGTGTTGTTCAGCGCCAGGCCCGCGGCCGCGGCCGACAGACCGGTCAGCGCGTTGAGCAGTGAGATGACCACCGGCATGTCCGCGCCGCCGATGGGCAGCACGACCATCAGGCCGAGCACGCCGGCGACGACGAGCAGCAGCACCATCCACCACCAGGGCGCGCCGCCGTCGGCCGCCCGCACACCGATGACCACCGCCGCCGCGATCGAGACCACGACCAGCAGCAGGTTCAGCGGCTGCTGGAGCTTGCCGAGGCCGATCGGGCGGCCGGGCAGGATCTCCTGCAGCTTGCCGAAGGCGATCAGCGAGCCCCAGAACGAGATCGAGCCGATGATCGCGGCGAACAGCGAGCCCACGATGATGTGGACGGTGGGCTCCTCGCCGTGCTTGAAGTTCGAGAAGCCGGTGGTGTCGAGGAATTCGGCCCACGCGATGAGCGCGACGGTGCCGCCGCCGACACCGTTGAACGCCGCGACCAGCTGCGGCATCTCGGTCATCTTGGTGAACTTGGCAGGCGGCACGCCGAGCACGACGCCGATCACCAGACCGGCGACGATGAGGATCCAGTTGCCGGTGTCGCGGATGGAGATCTGGGTGCCCACCACGGCCACGCCCATCCCCGCCGCGGCGAACCAGTTGCCGCGGACGGCGGTCTTCGGGCCGGTCAGGCCCATCAGACCGTAGATGAACATCGCGAACGCGACGATGTAGAGGATGTTGACCAGATTGTCCATGGCTTACTCGCTCGCCTTCTGCTCGACCGGCTTCTTGGCCTTGAACATGCCGAGCATGCGGTCGGTGACCACGAAACCGCCGACCACGTTCAGGGTGCCGAAGACCAGGGCGACGAACAGGATGATCTGGATGCCGATGGACGGGTCCTCCATCTTGCCCAGCGTCACCAGCGCGCCGAGCACGACGATGCCGTGGATGGCGTTGGTGCCCGACATCAGCGGGGTGTGCAGGGTGTTGGGCACCTTGGAGATGACGGCGAAACCGACGAACCCGGACAGCACCAGGATCGCGATGTTGGCCAGCAGTTCGGTATACATCAGGCGTCCACCTCACGTGTGACACAGGAATCGGCGAGCACCTGGTCGCCGAAGTCCGGCGCGAGCTTGCCGTCCACGAGCATCAGTTCCAGCAGCGCGGCGATGTTCTTGGCGTACAGTTCGCTGGCGTGCTCGGGCATGGTGGCGGGCAGGTTCAACGGCGAGGCGATGGTGACGTCGTGCTTGACCACGGTCTGCCCCGGCTCGGTGAGTTCGCAGTTGCCGCCGGTCTCGCCCGCGAGGTCGACGATGACGCTGCCGGGCCTCATGCCCTCGACGGCGGCCGCGGTGACCAGCCGGGGCGCGGGCCTGCCCGGCACCAGCGCCGTGGTGATGACCACGTCGAAGCCCTTGATGGCGTCTTCGAGCGCCTGCTGTTGCCGCGCCTTCTCCTCGTCGGTGAGCTCGCGGGCGTAGCCACCCTCGCCCGCGGCGTCGATGCCGAGGTCGAGCCACTGGGCGCCGACCGAGCGGACCTGGTCGGCGACCTCGGGACGCACGTCGTAGCCGGTGGTGCGCCCGCCGAGCCGCTTGGCCGTGGCCAGTGCCTGCAGGCCGGCCACACCGACGCCGAGCACCAGTACGGACGCCGGCTTCACGGTGCCCGCGGCGGTGGTGAGCATCGGGAAGAAGCGCGTCGACTCGGAGGCGGCCAGCAGCACGGCCTTGTAGCCGGCCACATTGGCCTGTGAGGACAGCGCGTCCATCACCTGCGCGCGCGAGATGCGCGGGATCGCCTCCACGGCGAAGGCCTGCACGCCCGCGGACTTCAGCGCCTCGATCCGGTTGTCGGCGTTGCGCGGGGCGAGGAAGCCGATGAGGGTCTGGCCCTTCGACAGCTTCGCCACCTCGGCCTCGCTCGGCGGCGCCACCTTCACCACGACGTCGGCCGACCACGGATCGCCGATGACCGCGCCCGCGGCGACGAAGGCATCGTCGGGAATGAGCGCTCCGTGTCCGGCGCCGGCCTCGACGACCACCTCCACGCCCTGCTTCAGCAACGACGGAATGATCTTCGGTACCAATGCGACACGTCGTTCGCCCGCGTTGGTCTCGCGAACGACTCCGACACGCGCTCCGCGCGGGGACGAGTCGCCCACGTTTTGCGTTGTCTCCACTTGTCAGACTTCCTGCTCGTGGTGGCCGGAACCACCGAATGACGGACAGGCGAAGTTACCGACCAGTAACTTCGCCTGAAATCCTCGCAACCATACCCGGCTGGCGGTGAGCCTAGCTGAGATGCGCGTCACACCGGGGCCCCCGGTTCGTTCTGTGGGACGGTCCGGCAAACCCACCCGCTCGCACCGGACTGTCCCACGGCGCGCGCACGCCGTAGGGTCTCCGATGTGAACGACTGCGTTTTCTGCGGCATCGTGGCCGGGACCGCGCCGGCCACCAAGGTCTACGAGGACGACGCCGTGTGCGCCTTCCTCGACATCAGGCCGATCACGCGCGGGCACACCCTGATCGTCCCGAAGCAACACGCGGGCGAATTGGCCGATCTCGACCCGGATCTGGGCGCGGCCGTGTTCCGGGTCGGCCATCGCCTCGCGCGGGCCGTGCGCCACGGCGGACTGGCCGCCGACGGCGCGAACCTGGTGATCAACGACGGCCGCGCGGCCTTCCAGACCGTCGGCCACGTGCACCTGCACGTCATCCCCCGCCACGACGGCGACAAGATCGGACTGGTCAAGGGCCTGTTGCTACGCAGACCGCACGACACCGCCGCCACCGCCGCCGCGATCGAGGCGGGCCTGGCGGCACTCGAGGAAGGAACCCAGCGTTGAGCGACTCCGCCGAGCCGAGCAAGGCCACCGCGCTCGCCGACCCCACCCTGGACAAGGGTGAGCTGACCGCCCTGCTGTCGGAGCAGTGGCACGCCCTGGACGAACTGGTCGCCGATCTGGACGAACAGGGCTGGCGCACACCGTCGATCCTGCCCGGCTGGACCGTCTTCGACGTGCTGGCGCACGTGGTCGGCACCGAATCCTGGCTGCTGGGCGAGAAGCCGCCCGCGCACGATCCCGAGCGCCCGAAGACCGACGTGCGCGAGCTGCCGCACGTACGCAACGAGACCGCGGTGCTCAACGAGATCTGGATCGACCGGCTGCGCCCGCTGCCCGGCGCCCGGCTGCTCGCGCTCTACCGCGAGGTCACCGACCGCCGCCGCGCCGCGCTGTCCGCCATGACCGACCAGCAGTGGGCCACCCCGACCGTCTCGCCCATCGGCCAGGTCCCCTACGGCCGGTTCATGCGGGTGCGCCTGTTCGACTGCTGGTTCCACGAACTCGACATCGCCGACTCGCTCGGCCGCACGGTGGCCGAGGGCGGTCCGCGCGGCGAGCGCGCCTTCGCCGAGTTCGCCGCCTCGGTGCCGCGCGTGGTCGCCAAGCTCGGCAAGGCGCCCGCGGGTTCCAGGGTGGAGTTCGCGCTCACCGGCGAGCTGGCCCGCACCCAGCGCATCGAGGTCGCCGAGCGCGCCGCCTATGTCGACAGCTTCGACGCGCCACCGACCGTCGGGATCACCATGGACTCCGGGCTGTTCGTGCGGCTCGGCGGCGGCCGCACGCCGCTCGAGGACCACCTCGGCGAGATCGACATCGAGGGCGACGAGAAGCTGGGCCTGCAACTGGTGCGCAATCTGGCCTTCACGATCTGACGCCCGTGCGCCTGTTCCTGGCCTCCTACCGGTTCGGCAGGCACGCCGACCGGCTGGCCCGGCTGGTCGGCGAGCCGGGCCGGGTGGCGGTGATCCCCAACGCCTGCGACGCCTGGCCGTCGGCCTGGCAGTCGGCGGTCACCAGTGACCTGGTCCCGCTGCGCCGCCACGGCTACGCCCCCGAGGTGCTCGATCTGCGCGACTACGCGGGCAGGCCCGCCGCGCTGGAGGCGGCGCTGCGCGGATTTCCGCTGGTGTGGGTGCGCGGCGGCAACACCTTTGTGCTGCGCGCCCAGTGCGCCCGCAGCGGCGCGGACCGGGTACTGCCCGCCCTGCTGGCCGATGACGCGCTCGTCTACGCCGGTTACAGCGCCGGGGCCTGCCTGCTGACCCCGGACCTGCGCGGCCTGGAAGCCATGGACGATCCCGGCGAGGTGGCCCCCGCCTGCGGCATCGAACCCGTGTGGGACGGCCTCGGTCTGGTCGACCGGCGCATCGTGCCGCATCTGGATTCGGCCACCGATCCCGACGGCGAGAGCGCCCGGCTGGCGGCGCGCTATCGCGAGGAAGGCATCGCACACTGGGGGCTCACCGACGACGAGGTGGTCGTCGTCGACGGCGATCGGATCGAAATCCTGGGCTGAGCGAACCGATTCAGCCGATCCGGCTCAGCGGCTCCGGACGGTCCAGCGCCGACCAGGCCATGAGCCAGCGACGGCGGGTCACGTCGTCGGCATCGGCCAGCAGGGCGGCCAACAGCGCGCCCTGGTCCTCGCGCCAGCGGGCGAGGACGCGCTCGCGCGCCTGCTTGTCGAACAGCCCGGAGCTCTCCAGTACTGCCGCCCATCGGGTGAAATCGCCGCTGTGGATGCGCCGCAGCACGTCCAGATCCACGGTCTGCCCGCCCGATCCGGCGCCGAAGGCCACCTCGTCGAATTCCGCGGACAACGCCGCGGCCACCAGATCGTGGGCGTCCGGCCCTTCGGTACGCATGATCGAACCCTCCCTTGTTCTCCGTGCGAATTGCTCGTTTCCAGACCGGTTCGCCCTGCGTCCGACCCTGCCGCGGCGCCAGTACCAATAGCGATTGTTTCGCGGGCCGGAGCGGAAAACCACTCGGCGCGGCGAAATTCACCCGGCCGAAATGCTCAGGGAACACCCTGTGCGCGGCGGTAGCGTGGCGGGATGGATCTGCACGAGCTGACGGCCGCGCTGTCCGAGGGCGCCCTGCACACCGATCCAGATCTGCTGGCAGCCTACCGGCAGGACTGGGCCAAGGATCCGGCCGCCGGTCTCCCGCTGGCCGTCGTGCGCGCACGCGACACCGCCGACGTGTCCGCCACCCTGCGCTGGGCGAACGCCAACAGGGTGCCGGTGGTGCCGCGCGGGGCGGGCTCCGGGCTGTCCGGCGGGGCGACCGCCGTGGACGGCGGGCTGGTGCTGAGCACCGAGAAGATGCGCGCCATCGACGTCGACCCGGTCACCAGGACGGCCGTGGTGCAGCCAGGCCTGCTCAACGCCGAGGTCAAGCGGGCCGTCGCCGAGCACGGGCTGTGGTATCCGCCGGACCCCTCGTCGTTCGAGATCTGCTCGATCGGCGGCAACGCGGCCACCAACGCCGGCGGGCTGTGCTGCGTGAAATACGGCGTGACCACCGATTACGTGCTCGGCATGGAGGTGGTGCTCGCCGACGGCACTCCTGTGCGCCTCGGCGGGCCGCGGCTGAAGGATTCGGCAGGCCTGTCGCTGACCAAGCTGTTCGTCGGCAGCGAGGGCACCCTCGGCGTCATCACCGAACTCACCCTGCGCCTGCTGCCCGCCCAGCCGCGCCAGACCACCGTGGTCGCCACCTTCGCCACCCTCGACACCGCCACCGAGGCGGTGCTCGCCATCACCGGCGCGCTGCGGCCGTCGATGCTGGAGTTCATGGACCGGGTCGCGGTCAACGCCGTCGAGGACGAGCTTCGCATGGGCCTGGACCGCGAGGCCGCCGCCCTGCTGGTCGCCCGCTCGGACGCGCCGGGCGAGTTCGCCGCCAGGGAGGCCGAGATCATGGCGCGGGCCTGCGAGCGGGCGGGCGCCACCGAGGTGTTCCACACCGACGACCCCGACGAGGGCGAGGCGTTCACCGCCGCCCGCCGCTACGCCATCCCCGCCGTGGAGAAGATCGGCCCGCTGCTGCTCGAGGACGTCGGGGTGCCGCTGCCGCGGCTGGGCGATCTGGTGGCGGGCGTCGCCGCCGTCGCCGAACGCAACGAGGTGATCGTCTCGGTCATCGCGCACGCGGGCGACGGCAACACCCACCCGCTGATCGTCCACGATCCCGCCGACCCCGAGAACACCGCCCGCGCGCACCGCGCCTTCGGCGAGATCATGGACCTGGCCATCGCCCTCGGCGGCACCATCACCGGGGAGCACGGCGTGGGCAGGCTCAAGAAGCCCTGGCTGCCGGACCAGGTCGGCCCCGACGTCATGGCGCTGACCAAGCGCGTCAAGGACGCCCTCGACCCCAACGGCATCCTCAATCCCGGGGCCGTGCTCTAGCCGGGGGAACATCCCCGCCCGGATCGAGGTTGTTCCGACCATGACGACCAGGCTCGAACACAACGCCGCCGACACCCGCTACGAGATCTACGTCGACGACACCCTCGCCGGGTACGCCGACTACGCCGAGCGGGAGGACACCAGGATCCGCGACTTCAACCACACGGTCACCTTCCCGGAGTTCCGCGGCCAGGGCATCGCGGGCCAGGTCGTGAAGTTCGCCCTCGACGAGACCCGTAGCGCGGGCTACACCGTGCTGCCCACCTGCTGGTACGTCGACAAGTACATCGCCGAGCACTCCGAGTACGCCGACCTGCTCGCGCGGTAGTCCGCACGAACCGGGACCGGCACGGGCCGGTTCCGCCACGTCGGCACGACCTCCGAGTCGTCGAACGTGGTGCGGACACGGCACGATGGTGACCATGACGAACGAACCCGACGCGGACATCGCCGCCGATGTGGAAGATCAGATTCGCGTCGGCGAGGAACTGCTGAACAGCGGCGAGACCGAGGAACTGATCCGGCAGGCCGCCGAGACGATCACGCTGGCGCGCGACCAGGGCAGGCTCGACATCGTGGAGCAGGCGGGCGCGATCATCCGGGAGCTGACCGCGCAGCACGAGGCGGTCGCGCAGGCGCAGGCCGACCTGATCGTGGAGAACGCCAATCTTCGGGCGGCCACCGACATGCTTCGGGCAGCGGAAGCCCACTACGCGGCGGCGGTGGAGGCGCTCGGCGAGGAGAAGTGACAGCCGGTCGACGAGCGGAACGCAGCCCATCGTGACGTGCCCCGTCCGGCGTTTGCGCTGGGGTCAGCGTATGTCCGGGCGTCAGGGGTTGGGGTTCCACCCGCGTACCCGGGGAATGACGGCCTGCGGCACGACCAGTGTGGCAGCGAGGGTGAGCGCTTTGGTCGCTGCCCCGAAGTGTTCGATGCTCGGAGCCAGGATCGTCGTCGCACGAATCCTGTTGGCGCTGTCGATGATCAGCGTGGTCGGCATGAACGTGTCCTCGTCGATGTCGAGCACGTGAGTGATGGTGCAGCCGTGCGCCGCAGCGAGTTCCACGAGTGTGTGCCGGTCGGTGTCGGGCGCGGAGCTGACAGTGAGATTCAGCAATCCGAGAGCGATGGTGCCCATGCGTTTCCTTCCATCCATCCGCGATCGCGGAAGTACTGGTAGTTGTCCCTGGTCACCAGGAGGGCGGCGACCTTGGTGGAGCAGTGCCAGGCACAGGCGTCATGGAGCAACAGCGCGTTCGTGGCGTCCCGAGGCGAGCGCGTCGGCCAGTGCGGGTTGTCGTGGCGACGCTCGTCGGCGGTAACGCGGATGCTGGGTGCCTGCGTAAGCGGGACGACTGCGCAGATCGGCGGAGTATCAGTGGCCATGGCCGTCCCCGAGGTCGCGCGGCCGGTCCAGATACGCAGGCAGAGCCTGGTGCCCTTGGGATACGAAACTGGGCAGCGGCCGCAACTGTCCCGGCTCGACAGCGAGCGTCAACTCCGGGAACCGCCCGAACAGCGCGGGCAGCGCTTCGATCGCCTCCAGCCGGGCCAACGCCGCCCCGAGGCAGTAGTGCGGCCCGTACCCGAACGACAGATGCTCCTTGTTCGACCGAGCCGGATCGAACACATCGGGGTCCGGGCCGTGCAACTGCGGGTCACGGTTCGCGGCGGCGAAGCAGGCGAGAATCGCCTCCCCGGCTCGAATCCGCGTGCCCGCGATATCGATATCGGTGACCGCATAGCGCAGCGGCAGATTCGGCACCGGCGGCGCGAACCGCAAGCACTCCTCGATCACCTGCGACCACGTCACCGCGCCGACACGCAGCCGAGCCAGCAGCTCAGACTGGGTCAACAGCCGGTAGACAGCTTGGTCGATCAGGTTGACGGTGGTCTCGTAGCCGGCGCTGATCACCAGCAACAGCGTGTGGACAAGCTCTTCTTCGCTGAGCCGATCCGCCTGCTCGTCCCGGTGGCTGATGAGCAGGCTGGTCATATCCGCCCCGGGCTCGACGCGACGACGCGCCACCAACTGCGTCAGGGTGTCGACCAGCTCGGTGAAAGTGGCCCGCGGGTCGCGGCGCGGACTGGTGGAAAAGATCTCATCGACACACACCCGCAGTCGCGGTTGCAGCTCGGCAGGGACTCCCATCAGGGCGGAGATCACCCGCAACGGCACTTGGGTGGCGTAGTCCTCGCGCAGGTCGATCACCGCCCCGTCGGGCCGGGCGGCGAGATCGTCGAGCAGCCTGCGGATGATCATCCTGATCTCCGGACGCAACGCGGCGACGCGGCGAGCGCTGAAGGCGGGGCCGACGAGTCTGCGCAGCCGGTGGTGTTCTTTGCCGTAGGCGGTGAACATATTGCGCACCGACACCCACGCGATCTGCGGCCAATCCGCGGGCACTCCCCCGGCGATGAAGGTGGGCCAGTGTCGGTGGGCGTCCTTGGACACCCGCCAGTCGGTGAACAGCTGCTTGATCACCTCGGCATCGGTGACCGCCCACGCGGGGATATCGCCGGGCAGCAGCACCTGCACCAACGGTCCGCGCGCCCGCAACGCGAGGGCTTCGCCGATGATGTCGGCGCCGGTGACGTCCAGCCGGATCGGATCAGGCTCACGGCCAGGCACGGAAAGAGAAGCAGGGGCGGGTTGCAGATCGGTCATCACAGATCACCTGACACTCAGCGGACGATCGGAACGGACAGTGACGCGGCAACGGGAGCGAAAACGACGGGCAGCGCTTCAACGGACCGATGGAACGGGCCCGGCCGCCACCGCAGCTCTTCGGCGGGAACCGCCAATTCGATCTCGGGCAGCACATCGAGGAGCTGATCGATCGCGTCACCGGCAATCAACTCGGCCAGGGCCCGCGCGGGACAGCGGTGCGGACCCGCCCCGAAACCCAGATGCGACTCGTTGCCGAAGATGTTGCCGCCCATCACCGCCGGATCGTTATTGGCCGCGGCCAGACTGATCACGACCGGCTGATGCGCAGGCACCCACACGCCGTCGATGAGCTGCGGCTGCCGCGGATACGACATGCAGAAATTCGCCAACGGCGGATCACGGAACAACACATGGTTCAACGCGTCCCGCGTCGAGACCTCACCCGCCACGACCCGGCCCCCGAAATCCGGGCGGCTCGTCATCAACGACACCGTGTTGACAATCAGATTCGTCAACGGCTCACTCGCCGCCGCATACAAGGTGAACAACTGATGCACCAGCTCCGCGCCGTCCAACCCGGCAGGATGCGCGAGCAGCCAGGACGTGACGTCCTCCCCCGGCTCGACCCGCTTACGGGCAACGAGCTCACCCAACGCCGCCACCGCCGACCGGTTCCCGCTCACCGCGTCAGTGGTGGTGTCGAACATCATCGCCATCCCGGCAGCGACCCGCGCGCTGATGTCGGGATCGCAGCCGATCAGCTCGCCGATCACCTCGAAGACCAGCGGGCGGGCGTAGTCGCCGAGCAGATCGGCCCGGCCCGCACTGCTGAACCCGCCGATCAGCCGCACGGCGCTGCGTTCGACCACCGCGTGCAGAGCGGTCAAGTCCACGCGCCCCAGGGCGGCTACGTTGGCCGCGCGAAACCTTGCATGCTCGATGCCACTGCTGCGCAAAGCATTCGGACGCTTCTCCAGCATCGGCAGGACCGGGCAACCCGAGGGGACATCACGCTGCCAGGAACTGGGATCAGCGGGGAAGTGCTCGGGATCGTTGAGGATCTTCAGTGCAGTCCAGTAGCCGATCACCAACGTCGCCGGCACTCGGGGAGCCAGCCACACCGGCACCAATGGCCCGAACTGTGCTCGCATCTGGGCGTATGCGGCGTGCGGGTCGGATGCGAATTGATCAGTGAAGAGCGGGACACGCGACTTGTTGTCGGCATCCGGCGGCGAGCCACGACCGACCGGGCACTTGCTGGAGGAGGTGCCCTCGAACTGCATGGTGCGCGGAGTGATAGCCAGCGGTTTCGCGGCGTATCGAGCGCTCGGGCGGTCGACATGTGCGACACCCGCTCGAACGTCGGCCAGAGCGTCGGAGCCGAGACGCTCATCAGGTGCGCGGCCAAACTCGTTGAGTTGCGGGAGAATCGGTATAGGAGGCTTCCGCGCCGCATTAAGGAACGGCACGAGCACACCGAAGGCCGCCAGCGGCAGAGCCGCCAGGAACAGACACATTTCGTACACAGGCATCTCAGATCTCCTGAAACGGGAGTCGGGAAGTGGGCCGCGCATTTCTGCGCGCGAAGAAGCAGCGCTGCTCGTGACGCAGGCGCTGTGATGTTTTCGGCACACTCGGATGGATCAACGCGGCCAGCGGCCGGCATCCGTGGGCCGGAGTCAGTACGAGGTCGAACTGAGATCGGCGGGCTCATACAAGGCCCACCGGAGCATCAGCAGGCGACCGAGACGCTCGCTTCGAGGTGATCGAGGTCGGCGGTGACCGACGACATCGACGCTAGCGCCAGCACTATCCGCGCATCATCGACACGCATGTCCAGACCCCCTGACGGCTGGATGAATTGAACAAATTCGACCGAACACGAAACCGGTGTGTGTCAGCACCCACGGCCCCATGCCTGCCGTTCGGCTGGGTGCCTTCACGTCCCGAGCATCTCCCTGCTCGTTGATGCTCATCGGGTTCCGGTCAAAATTGTCGCCTGCCAGCAGCGTCGGTAGGGACGGCGTAGCGTAGGCGTACCGTAAGTACTTCCCCGGGTAGGGTGCTGAAAAGTAGGGGTGGCGATGATTCGCGGACAGGGGTGGACGGGCTTTGAAGCAGTTGCGTTGCAGGAGGCGATGCGTAAGTCGATCCGACAGTTCGCCGCACTGCTGGGTGTCGAGACGACCACGGTCAACAACTGGCGCTCGGGGTTGAGCGCTGTCAGACCGCGACCAGTGACGCAAGCGATCCTGGACACGACTTACGCCCAACGAACAACACCGGACGATCGGGCACGATTCGAGCAGATCGTGGCAGAAGGCGAGGCTGCATGGAGGAGCCGATACTCAGCGCCTGCGCGCCATACACCTGCCACAGCCGCGCATGTCGGCGACACATCGCCGGACCACGATTCCAATCGTGACCTACTCGCGCGCTCAGCGGCAAGCGGGTGGTCGGGTATCGACCCTCTGCTGGCCGGCGGCGAGGACTTTCCAACCCTTGTTACCGACATCGAGACCGCCTTGTGGGCGGCAGGGAACGTCGACGACGGTCGGCCGTTGCGCCAGATCCCCGCACTCATCACGGCAAGCCGGACAGTCACGCGACTCAACATGGTTGGCGAATACTCCACTCTCGCGGTGATCCTCGCCCCACTGATCACCGATCTGTTCCGGCACACACGGGAGAGTGGCTCGGGCGTGCAGCGGGCAGCATGGGACGCGTTGGTGCAAGTGGCTTTCGACACCTCTGTCGTGATGCGCGCCTGCGGACACCTGCCGCTCGCATGGTTGTCCGCGCAGACAGCCGAGGCCGCGGCGCGCGCAATCGACAGTCGGCCGGGTCTTGCCGCATCGGCATTCGTCCGCAGCCAGGTGCTGATGACTCGCCCCAGCTCACTGAAGGCTGCCCTGGACTGCGCGGAAAGCGCTGTGGCCTCTGCCAGCCCGGCCGCGCGAACCGTCAGCGATTTCCAAACGGTGGGAATGCTGCACTTGCAGGCAGCGCTGGCGACCGCAACGATCGGTGGCGATCCACACGACCACCTGGATCACGCCGATGAGTGCGCAGCCCGACTGAACAGCGCGTCCGCAGAAGATCGTTCATCGATCATCGGGAACACCACGTTCGAACCGTCGAATGTGGCGCTGTGGAAGATGACGGTGGCAATGGATAGTCACCAGCCAGAAGCGGTGCTCACCCTCGCGCAGAAGCTGAAACCTCAGACGCTCCCGACCCCAGGGCGGGCCGCGCAGTACTTCGTAGAGGTGGGGCGCGCAGCCGCCTCATGTCGTGATTACGCCACTTCGGTCGACGCCTTACTCAGGGCCGAAAGCATTGCGCCAGAGCATGTCAGGAGCCTGGATACCGTGAAGGAAGTGGTCGGGAGCATGATGCGTACCGCCAAGCGCAGCTTCACGACAGGTGATCTGGGCAGCCTCGCTCAGCGCGTGCGAGCCGTGGTCTAGCCGGAGCAGAACCCGGCGCAGGGCTGCCATGATGGGGTCATGACTGAACGCACTCGGGTGCTGTATGCGATCGTGACCGGTGCGTCACCGGCCGACACGATCGGGGAGCTGGTGGAGTTGGCGCAGGCTGACGGCTGGGACGTGTGTGTCGTCGCCTCGCCTAATGGTGCCCGCTTCATCGACGTCGAGGCGTTGGCGGCTCAGACCGGGCATCCGGTGCGTTCTGAATTCAAAGATCCGGGTACCGATGACCTGCTGCCCCCAGCCGATGCCATCATCGCCGCTCCCTTGACTTCGAACTCGTTGGCGAAGTGGGCCATGGGCATAGGTGATACTTTGCCGCTTGCGCTGCTGGTAGAGGCGGTCGGCGCCGGACGGCCCGTGGTGGCGATACCACACGCCAAGCGGGAGCAGATGAACTTCCCGGCTGTACGGGAGGCGCGCGCCCGGCTCACACAGTGGGGGGTGCGATTTGTTCGGATAACGGACGATGACGATACCGGGCCGCTGCCGTGGATGGCAGCGCTGAAGGCTCTCGGTTGAGGTGCCGCCCTCTGCGCCTGAAGCAGCTATGCCGCGGGCAGACCGAGCGCGCGATAGAGCGCCACAACCGTTGCAGCGTCGATAATCTCGCTGCGATTGATCATGTCGACCGCTTCCTCGAGTGGGAACCGCCGCACGTCTACGACCTCGTTGATGTCTGGGCTCGTGTCGGTGAGATCAGCTGCGGCGCATCGAGGTAGCCGGGGGTGAACAGTGCTGCACTGGCGCCGAGCAGGATCGTGCCGTAGCAGCCCACCATGGTCACGGTCATCCGCTGGTCCGGGTAGCGGCGGCCGACGAGGATCGCCGCACCCGCCGCGAGCAGCCCCCCGGCCAACGGGACGAAGCCGCCCACAATGCTCGTGCCCTTGTTCACCAGCAACATCGCCTCCGTGCCCTGGCCCGCGCCGAGGCACGAAAGACGGACACAGTGACCGGGTTCGCGGTTTGGTGCGGCATCACCGATCGGGCATAGTCAGCCCGGGAGGCCCTTCGCCGCCGCGGGCGTGAGGAACTCGACCCGGAAGTCGCGGACGTAGCTGCTGCGCTGATCCAGAAAATGCCTGGTATGCGGCTGACGCTCATGTTCCTCGAACGCCTCCCTGTCCCGGTAGACCTCGTAGAAGACTCGCGCCAACGGTGCGTCCTCAACGACATGGGTTGCGTAGACGAGCGTTCCGGGTTCATGCTCGGCGATCCCCTTGCTCGTCTCTGCAACCAGATCGTCGAAAGCCTTCGCCGCAGCAGCGTCCTTCAGTTCAAATCTCACGACGAGTGCGAACATCCCGCCAGTCTCGCATACGGCCTGGCCCGACTCTGGAACAATTTCGTGCCCCGCCCCCGCAGGCCAGTCCGGCGGAGGTGGCCGACTTCCGGGAGCTCGTGCTCGGGTTGACTACGCCGCGGCCGGACTGAGCGCGCGATAGAGCGCGACGACCGTGGCGGCACCAACGATCTCGCCTCGGTCGATCATCGCCACCGCTGGCCGGTTCTCGTCCACTACGGTCTCGCCTTGAATGGTCCACCGGGTGCGACGCACAGCTTCGACCGTAGCCGGACCATCTCGCGCTCGTAGCCGGACCTGAATCACATGGGTCTCGTTGTAGTCGTGGGCGGTAACGGACGAAGCGCCTCGGCGGCCTGGTACGGGCAACAGCCTGGAGGTGGCCGCAGATACGTACCGGGACCGGCCGAAGCGCCTCGGCTTCGAGTGGAGATCAGCCCTTGAGCAGGGCGCGGGACATGACGACCCGCTGGATCTGGTTGGTGCCCTCGTAGATCTGGGTGATCTTGGCGTCGCGCATCATGCGCTCGACCGGGAAGTCGGTGGTGTAGCCGGCGCCGCCGAAGAGCTGGACGGCGTTGGTGGTGACTTCCATGGCCACATCGGAGGCAAAGCACTTGGCGGCGGCGGAGATGAAGCCGAGGTTCTTCTCGCCGCGCTCGGCGCGGGCCGCGGAGGTGTAGACCATGAGGCGGGCGGCCTCGATCTTCAGCGCCATGTCGGCCAGCATGAACTGGGTGTTCTGGAAGTCGGCGATGGACTTGCCGAACTGCTTGCGGTCCTTGGTGTAGGCGAGCGCGGCGTCCAGGGCGCCCTGGGCGATGCCGACGGCCTGCGCGCCGATGGTCGGGCGGGTGTGGTCGAGGGTCTCGAGGGCGGTCTTGAAGCCGGTGCCGGGCTCACCGATGATGCGGTCGCCGGGGACGCGGCAGTTCTCGAAGTACAGCTCGGCGGTGGGCGAGCCCTTGATGCCGAGCTTGTGCTCGAGCGGGCCGACCACGAAGCCCTCGTCGTCCTTGTGCACCATGAACGCGGAGATGCCGTTGGCGCCCTTCTCCGGGTCGGTCACGGCCATCACGGTGTACCAGCTGGACTTGCCGCCGTTGGTGATCCAGCACTTGGAGCCGTTGATGATCCAGTCGTCGCCCTCCTGGCGGGCGCGGGTGCGCATGCTCGCGGCGTCGGAGCCGGCCTCGCGCTCGGACAGCGCGTAGGAGGCCATCTCGCCGTTGACGATGTCGGCCAGCACCTTCTGCTTCAACTCCTCGGAGCCCTTGAGGATCAGGCCCATGGTGCCGAGCTTGTTGACCGCGGGGATCAGCGAGGAGGAGCCACAGACGCGGGCGACCTCCTCGATCACGATGCAGGTGGCGACCGAGTCGGCGCCCTGGCCGCCGTAGGCCTCGGGGATGTGCACGGCGTTGAAGCCCGCGGCGTTGAGCGCGCTCAGCGCCTCCTCGGGGAAGCGGGCCTCACCGTCGACGGCCTTGGCGTGCGGGGCGATCTCCTTCTCCGCCAGGGCGCGGATGGCAGCACGCAGCTCGTCGTGGAAGTCCTCGAGCTTGAACAGGTCGAAATCGGGGTTTCCCGCCATTGGGCACGCTCCTGGGTATCGGGGTTGTCGCATCGGCACTCGGTGCCATACTACCGCGCCTCCCCCGCACGCCGAAGGGCAGCATTAGGGGATACACGATGGCACTGGGTGTCACCGAGGGTGTCTACCGATTCACAGCGTACCCAGTTTCCTGGTGAGCAGATCGGCAACGCGGCGACTGGGCATATCGCGCGGGAACACCGCGACCACCAGCTCGTCGGCGGAGTGGTCGCGCTCGTGCCCACGCGGGATGGCGGCCAGTTCCTGGCGCAGGTCGGCCGCCCCCGCGTCGGACTCCCCGCGCACCATGCGGCGCAGCAGATAGTTGTGGGTGGCGGTCACGGCGGCGGTGAACTGCACGCGCGCCAGATCCGGTGAATCGGGCAGACGCTGGCGCAGGTAGTCGGTGAACAGACGCTCGTAGCGGAAGACGGTGACGATCTCGCGCTCACGCAGCGCGGGCACCTTGCGCACCACCCGGTAGCGGCGCGCGGCGATGTCACGCCACTGGGTGAATCGCTCGAAGACCTGGACCACGGCCTCGCACACCGCGTCCCACGGATCGCCCTGCGCGGCCTCGAGGAAAGCCTGGGCGGCGGCCAGCTGCGCCTCATGATCGGCGAAGATCACGTCCTCCTTGGAGCGGAACTGCCGGAAGAACGTGCGCCGCGAGATGCCCGCCGCCTCGGCGATCTCGTCGACCGTGGTCGCCTCGTAGCCCTTGTCGGCGAACAGCCGCAAGGCTTCGTCGACCACGGTCAGCCGGAACCGGGCCGGGTCCACCCCCGTCACCCCGGGACGCACCCGGGAACTCTCCGCACTCGCCACGCCACCACCGTATCGACTCGCCCGCGCGCGCCACCGCACGGAAATCACCCGACCTGCCGGTAGCTCGGCGGAATTCAGCCGAGCAGCTTCTCGCGCAGGGCGCGGTCCTTGTCCAGCACCATCGATTCCAGGTTCGCCTGGAACTGTTCCATGCGCTCGCGCAGCGCCGGATCGGAGGCGGCCAGGATGCGCACCGCCAGCAGGCCCGCGTTGCGCGCACCGCCGATGGAGACGGTCGCCACGGGCACGCCCGCGGGCATCTGCACGATGGACAGCAGCGAGTCCATGCCGTCGAGGTACTTCAGCGGGACCGGAACACCGATTACCGGCAGCGGGGTGGCCGAGGCGACCATGCCGGGCAGGTGCGCCGCGCCGCCCGCGCCCGCGATGATCACCCGCACGCCGCGACCCGCCGCCTGGCGGGCGTAGTCGAGCATGCGCTGCGGGGTGCGGTGCGCGGAGACCACGCCGACCTCGAACCGGACGCCGAACTCGGCCAGCGCCTCGGCGGCGGCCTCCATGGTCGGCCAGTCCGAGTCGCTGCCCATGATCAGGCCCACCGCGGGGCCGGGCCTGCCGTTGTCACTCATGCGGATCCCATCCGTCGGTCCAAACGCCGTGCGACATCCAGTGCGCCGCACGCTCTGCCTTCTCCCGCACCTCGGCGACGTCCTCGCCGAGCACGTTGACGTGCCCGATCTTGCGGTCCGGGCGCTCGCTCTTGCCGTAGAGGTGCACCTTGGCCTCCGGCATCCTGGCGAACAGGTGGTGCAGGCGCTCGTCCATCGACATCGCGGGCGCCTCGGGAGCGCCGAGGATGTTGGCCATCACGGTGATGGGCGCCAGCGGGGTGGTGTCGCCGAGCGGATAGTCCAGCACGGCGCGCAGATGTTGCTCGAACTGGCCGGTGCGGGCGCCGTCCATGCCCCAGTGGCCGGAATTGTGCGGACGCATGGCCAGCTCGTTGACCAGCAGCTCGCCGTCGTGGGTCTCGAACAGCTCGACCGCCATCACGCCGACGACGCCGAGCTCGGCGGCCAGGTTCAGCGCCATGGTCTCCGCGCGCGCCGCCTGCTCCTCGGACAACTCCGGCGCGGGTGCGAGCACCACCGCGCACTGGCCGTTGCGCTGCACGGTCTCCACCACCGGCCAGGTCGCGGCCTGACCGAAGGGCGAGCGCGCCACCATCGCCGACAGCTCGCGCCGCAACTCCACCTTGGCCTCGGCCAGCAGCCGCACCCCCCGGTCGAGTTGCTCGGCGACCAGGCGCTCGGCCTCGGCGGCGTCAGCGGGCATCCACACGCCACGACCGTCGTAGCCGCCGCGCACCGCCTTGAGGACGAAGGGCCAGCCGTGCTCGTCGCCGAAGGCCACCGCGGCGGCGGGCGAGGTGACGGCGGTGAAGGCCGGGACGGGCAGGCCCAGTTCGCTCAGCCGCTCGCGCATGTCGAGCTTGTCCTGGGCGTAGCGCAGGGCCGACGGCGGCGGTGTCACGGTCACGCCCTCGGCCTGCAGCGCCTCCAGGTGCTCGGTGGGCACGTGCTCGTGGTCGAAGGTCAGCGCGTGCGAGCCGACCGCCGCCTTGCGCAGCGCGGCCAGATCGGTGTGCGAACCGAGCACGACATCGGGGCTGACCTGCGCGGCGGGGTCGTCGGGCCGTTCGGCCAGCACCCGCAGCCGCTGACCGAGGGCGATCGCGGCCTGATGCGTCATCCGTGCCAACTGCCCGCCGCCGATCATGGTGACGGTGGGCATGGCAGAGGGGTCGAAACTACGGGTGCTCACGTCGGGCAATCTTGTCACGTCGGGTCGGCGCAGGCCCTACCGGTACACTTCGACCCCGTGTCCATCGTCGACGACGCGGTCAGCGTCCTCCCCCAGCCCTTGCGGGAGATGGCCTACCGCCACCACGAACTGATCAAGTTCGCCATCGTCGGGGCCACCACCTTCATCATCGACAGCGGCATCTTCTACCTGCTCAAGTGGACGGTGCTGGCCGAGAAACCGGTCACCGCCAAGATCATCTCCGGTGTGATCGCCGTCATCGCCTCCTATGTGCTCAACCGCGAGTGGTCGTTCAAGAACCGCGGCGGCCACGAGCGCAGCCACGAGGCGCTGCTGTTCTTCGCCGTCTCCGGCATCGGCGTGGTGCTCAGCAACATCCCGCTGTGGATATCCAGCTACGTCTTCGGCCTGCGTCAGCCCGAGGTCAGCTTCCTGGTCGAGAACATCGCCGACTTCGTCAGCGCGTTCATCGTCGGCAACCTGCTGCAGATGGCCTTCCGCTTCTGGGCGATGCGACGGTGGGTCTTCCCCGACGAGATGGGCGACCTCGAGGCCGAACTCGAGGAACTCATCGAAGAGGAACGACTCGACCG
>NZ_JARWRU010001267.1 GCF_029867845.1 Nocardia farcinica
CTCCGGTAGGCGGCGGAACTGGCCTTCTCCCCGCAGGCCGCCATCGCGCACCAGCGGCGCGCGCCGCGACGGGAACGGTCGACGAAGTACAGCGAGCAGTCGTGCCCGAGGCAGCGGCGCACCCGGTCCCGGTATTCGCCGCTGAACAGGTCGATGGCGTCGCGGGCGATGATCGACAGGATCTCCGCCAGCGGTGCGGGGGCGGCGGGCACCGCGGTGGTGCCGTCGACCGAGAGCAAGGGATGCGGCGTGCCAACCGCCGCGGCCCGGTTGATCACCTCGATACAGCCGGGGGAGGGCGGCAGCCCGTCGACGCGGGCACGGGTCAGGTTGGCGACGGCCTCGCGCAGTGCGCGGGCGGTGTCGAGGTGTTCCTCGGTGATCGGGCCGATCGCGGGCGGCAACCCGGCGACGTAGAGCCAGGTCTGCAGGTCGCCGCCGGTGACGAGGCGTTCGGTGTCGTTCATGTCGCGCTTGGCGACGGTGGCGACGAAATTCAGACAGAGCTGATCGGATCTGAACATATAGCCTGATCGACGCCGGTCCTTCGTCTCGACGACCGGTGATTTCACGGCCGGCACTCTCCCTCCCACGGACACACGGTGTCGCCTCCACCTCGGCGTCGCCTCACGCAGCGTAACCGGCGGACACGGCGACAGATTCGGTCAAGATTGCCGCACCCCGGCGCCCCGGTCACCGGTAACGATCATGATGAGTAAATCCACGTCAGTGGTTTGACAGGTCACGCACGGCGGGGCCATGGTTGTCCCCGTGCAGATGATGACGACCACGCAGCGGAGGGCCTCGGCGGCAGCCGAGCGTTGTCGCTGCTGTCGCCTCTGCCGTTGCTGCCGCTGAGGCTTTGTCGTGTGAGCCGGGTTCCGCCGCCGAGATCCGAAACGGCCCGGGCCTGAGTCCCCCCTCGAACCCCCCTCGAATCATCTCGGGTCGCCCGAACGCGCCCGGGTCACGGAAAGAGAAGACATGGCTGTCGAATTCATCAGTCAGGTGCACGTCCGGGATTCCTCGGATCTGTACCCGAAGCCGGGCGCCGATATCGATGTCGACTACTTGCGCCGCTACGCCGACGCGCTGGAGGAGGCAGGCTTCGATTACACCCTGGTGCCCTACGGCTCCAAGGGATTCAGCTCTTTCGGCGTGGCCGACGCGCTCAGCCAGATCACCTCCAGCATCAAGCTGATCGTGGCCCTGCGGCCCAACATCATCCATCCGGTCGCCGCCGCGCAGGCGCTGAGCACGCTGGACCATCTCAGCCGAGGCCGCGCCGTCGTGCACATCATCTCCGGCGGCACCGACGCCGAGCAGGCCCGCCAGGGCGACTACCTGAGCAAGCCGGAACGCTACGCGCGCTCGGGGGAGTTCATCGACATCCTGCGCCGCGCGTGGACCGAGCCGGAGCCGTGGAGCCACGCCGGAACCCACTACCGGTTCGACGATTTCGTCGCCGACCTGCGCCCGGTGCACGGCACCATCCCGATCTCGCTCGGCGGTTCCTCGGCCGAGGCCTACCGGGTCGGCGGGTCGAAGGCCGACATCTTCGGCCTGTGGGGCGAGCCGCTGGCCCAGACCACCGAGCAGATCGCCGCCATCCACGAACAGGCCGAACTCGCCGGCCGCGCCGACAAGCCGCGCATCTGGGTGACCTTCCGCCCGATCATCGCCCCCACCGAGGACCAGGCCTGGGAGAAGGCGCACACGATCCTCGCCGCCCTGCAGCGCCACAACCAGGGCGCCACCCCGGCCAACCTGCCCGAGAACGTCGGCTCCCAGCGGCTTCTGGCCGCCGCGCAGGCCGGTGAGCTGCACGACCGCGCGCTGTGGACCCCCACCGCCACCGCCACCAACGCCCAGGGCGCCTCGACCGCACTGGTCGGCACCCCGGAGACGGTGGCCGCCGCGATCCTCGATTATGTCGCCCTCGGCGCCGACCTGATCTCCATCCGCGGCTACGACAACCTCAACGACGTCGTGGACTACGGCAGGTACCTGCTGCCGATCCTGCGCGAAGAACTGGCCTCCGTCGGAGCCCCGGCCTGAGCCGCGGACCGGACCTGATTCGGAATCGAGCACTTCCATGAGCGACAAGAGACAACTCGTCCTGGTCCTGCAGATCCTCGGGATGGGGACCAACTACCAGTCCTGGCGGCTGCCGGACAGTCCGGCCGAGCGGGTGCTCGACCTGGACGTCTACACCGAGATCGCGCGGGCCGCGGAGGCCGCGAAGATCCACTCGCTGTTCCTGTCCGACGGCGTCGGCACCTCGCTGGAGCGGCCGATGGGACTGTTCGAGCCGGTGACCTTCCTGTCCGCGCTGGCCGCGGTGACCCGGCGGATCGGGCTGGTGGTCACCTCCTCGACCACCTTCAACGCGCCCTACAACCTGGCCCGCCAGATGGCCTCGCTGGACCACCTGTCCAAGGGCCGCGCCGGCTGGAACATCGTCACCTCGTCGGCGGGGGAGAAGAACTTCGGCATCGAGCTGCCTCCGCACGACGAGCGGTACGCCCGCGCCGAGGAGTTCGTCGCCGCGGTGAAGGCGCTGTGGGACAGCTGGGACCCGGACGCGCGCGTGGTGGACCGGGACAGCGGCGTCTACGTCGACCCGGCCAAGGTGCGCCGGACGAACTTCGTCTCCGAGCACCACAGCGTCGAGGGCCCGCTGAACATCGATCGCGCCCCGCAGGGCTACCCGTTCCTGTTCCAGGCCGGATCATCCACGGCCGGTGTCGATTTCGGCGCCAGGCATGCCGACGCCATCTTCACCTCGCAGCCCGACCGCTACGAGGCGCTGGAGTTCTACAAGTACATGAAGGGCCGGGTGGCCGCCGCGGGCCGCCATCCCGACGATCTGAAGATCCTGCCCGGCCTGTACACGGTGATCGAACGCACCGAGGAACAGGCCCGCGACACCGCGGGGCGTCTGGCCGAGCTGGCCACCACCGCGGACTGGGACGCCCAGCGCAAGAACTTCGAGTCCTCGGGCTTCGGTGGCGTCGACCTGTCGGACCTGGACCCCGACCAGCCGATCCCGCTGCACCGGCTGCCCGACGTGGAGGCGGTGCAGGGCAGGCGCTCGCGCTACGAGATGTACCGCCGCTGGGTGCTCAACGGTGACAAGACTCTGCGCGAGCTCGTCTACCACAACAACCGCGCGGCCTCGGGCCACTGGGACCCGGTCGGCTCGGTCGAGCAGATCGCCGACCAGATCCAGGAGCGTTTCGAGGAGGGCTCGGCCGACGGCTTCGTCATCTCTCCGCAGCACTTCGGCGGCTACCGGGTCATCACCGACCACCTGGTCCCCGAATTGCAGCGCCGCGGCCTGTTCCAGACCGAGTACGCGGGCCGGACCCTGCGGTTCAACGTCCTCGGACACCACTGAACGGGCCGGGGCCTCCCCGGCAGATATTCCCCCGATGCATCCCGACAGACATCCCGACAACGGACATTTCGTGAAAGGCCGAACTGTGGCTAGGAAAAGACGGATCGAGCGGTGGGTCGCCGTGTCGATGCTCGCCGCGCTCACCCTGAGCGCGTGCTCGTCGGACAACGACGCCTCCTCGATCGGGCCCACCGGTGATCCCGTCCCCGGCGGCACCTTGAAGATCGGCACCGGTGCTGACCCGATCTGCGTCGACCCCAACCAGACCGACCTCACCGCCACCAGGGACATCCTGCGCCAGGTCGCCGACTCGCTGGTCGACGCCGACCCGGAGACCGGTGAGATCGTGCCGTGGCTGGCCACCGAGTGGGCCGTCAACGACGACGCGACGGTCTTCGAGTTCGGTCTGCGCTCCGGCGTGACCTTCAGCAACGGCGAGGTGTTCGACGGCGCCGCGGCCAAGGCCTTCCTCGACGGCGTCGACGCCCTCGGTGGCCGCGCCTTCAACGCCTCCAGCTACCTGCAGGACTACGCGGGCACCGAGGTGCTCGCGCCCGACCGCGTCAAGGTCACCTTCGACCAGCCCAACGCCAGCTTCCTGCAGGCGCTGTCGACGGTGAACATGGCGGTGCTCTCGCCCTCGACCTATCAGCTGCCGCCGGAACAGCGCTGCCTCGGCCAGATCTCGGCCTCGGGCGCGTTCGTGCTCGACCACTACACCCCCACCCAGGAGGTCGTGCTCACCAAGCGCGCCGGCTACGCCTGGCCGTCGGCCAACGCCCAGCACGAGGGCGAGGCCTATCTCGACCGCGTCGAGTACCGGGTCATCCCCGAAGCCGGTGTGCGCGTGGGCAGCCTGCGCTCCGGCGAGGTCGACCTCATCAACCAGGTGCCCCAACAGGACGAGGACGTGCTGAAGGCGAGCGGCTTCGGCGTGACCAGCACCAACAATCCCGGCACGGTCTTCGAGTACCTGACCAACAACGGCTCGCCGATCCTGTCCGACGAGCGGGTGCGCAAGGCCATCCAGTTCGGCATCGACCGCGAGGAGTACCGGGCCACGGTGCTGCTGCCGCGATACAACCTGGCCACCAGCGTGCTGTCGTCGACGACCCCGCACTACACCGATTTCTCGCAGTACATCAAGTACGAGCCCGAGGAGTCGAAGCGGTTGCTCGACGAGGCGGGCTGGCAGGAAGGCCCCGACGGCATCCGCGTCAAGGACGGCAAGCGCCTGAGCCTGACCGTGCTCAACGGCCACGGCAGCGGCAGCGACAGCTACGAGCTGGTCGCCCAGCAGTTGCGGCGCATCGGCGTCGAGCTGATCATCCGCACCGTCTCGCGCGCGGAGATGCTCGCCGCGCTCGACAGCGGCCAGTACGACTTCGTGCCCTACGGCTTCACCCGCGCCGACCCGGCCGCGCTGACCATGCACTTCACCACCAAGCGCAACAATCCGCTGCGCCTGCCGCCCTCGGAGCTCGACACCTACCTCGAGCAGCAGGCCGCCGCCGCGCGCCCGGAGGACCGGCAGGTCGCCATCGACAACGCCGCCCGCTACATCACCGAGCACGCCCTGGTGATCCTGCTGCACGAGCAGTCGGTCGCGCACGCCCACTCCGACGCGCTGGGCGGTCTGCGCTGGGAGCCGGGTGCCCAGGTGTCGCTCTACGACGCGTGGCTGCAGCGCTGACGCCGGGTAGCTGAGAAGAAAGGACGACGACGATGACTCGCGGCCCGGTGTCGACGACAGCT
>NZ_JARWRU010001268.1 GCF_029867845.1 Nocardia farcinica
GTGGCTGACCGACCTGCGCCGCAACGGCCCCTTCCCCCGCGACATCACCGCCCGCAAGCTCGGTATCGCCCGGCAGCGGCTGAGCGCGACGGTGATCGAGCTGGAGGCCGAACTGGGCGAGAAGCTGTTCGTTCCTGGCGCGGAGTCCACCCGGCTGACCGGCACCGGCGAACAGTTGCTGGCGGCGGCGCGCGAGATCCTGGCCGGCCCCGCCGAACCGGAACCGGCCGCCGCCGAGGCCGCGGCGGGCCTGCGGGTGGGTTTCGTGCCGGGGGTCACGGTGTCGAAGTGGGAGCGGATCTGGCGCGAGCGCTTCCCTGGCACTCCGCTGGAGACGGTGCCGCTGGCGGCGGCCGACCAGCGGGCCGCGCTCGCCGAGGGCCGGGTCGACATGTGTTTCGTCCGCCTGCCGATCGACCGCGACGGCCTGGGGGTCATCCCGCTCTACCGGGAGCTGCCCGTGGTCGTGGTGCCCAAGGACCACGAGATCTCGCTGTTCGATGAGGTCGACGCGAGCGAGCTGGCCGGAGAACGGCTGCAGGACGCGAGCGATCTGGACCAGGCGGCCGTGGTGTTGGAGATGGTGGCCGCGGGGGTCGGGCCCGCGGTGGTGCCGCATTCGATCGCCCGGCTGCACGCCAGGCGCGACCTGGTCTACCGGACCGTGACCGGCCATCCCGACACCGAGATCGCGCTGGCCTGGCCGACGGCCTCGGCGGGCGAGCTGGAAGAGGAGTTCATCGGGGTCGTGCGCGGCCGGACGGCGCGCAGCACCCGTTCCCCCTCGGGGACGCGGGGTGAGGGGGCACGCGACAAGGACAGTCGCGCAAGAGCGGCAGCCGCGAAGCCGGCGCACGGCAAGGCCGGGCAGACCAAGACCGGGCGGGCGAAGAACACCGCGGCGGGGGGGGGGGGGCGGGGCGGGCGGGCGGGGGGCGCGGCGGGCGCGGGGGGCCCGGCCCCCCGGGGCGGCGGGGCCGGGCGGGGGCGGCGGGCGGGGCCGG
>NZ_JARWRU010001269.1 GCF_029867845.1 Nocardia farcinica
CACCCCCCCCCCCCCCCCCCCCCCCCCCCCCCCCCCCCCCCCCCCCCCCCCCCCCCCCCCCCCCCCCCCCCCCCCCCCCCCCCCCCGCCCCCCCCACCACCCCCCGCCCCCCCCCCCCCCCCCCCCCACCCCCCCCCCGCCCCCCCCCCCCCTTTACCGGGGGGCGCGGGGCCGAAGTCTTTCGTCACCTCAGCGGGGCAGGGCCCCACGGGTCAGCGGTAGTCGCTGAAGCCGTAGTCGTCCAGCGGCACCGCGGCGCCGGTGGAGGAACCGAAGCTGTCCGGGCTGTAGTAGGTGTCGTCGTAGGACGGCACCGCGTACGCCGCGTTGCGGGCCTCTTCGGTGGGCTGCACCTGGATGTTGCGGTAGCGGTTGATACCGGTACCGGCCGGGATCAGCTTGCCGATGATCACGTTCTCCTTGAGACCGATCAGCTTGTCGGAGCGGCAGTTGATCGCCGCGTCCGTCAGCACGCGGGTGGTCTCCTGGAAGGACGCCGCCGACAGCCACGAATCGGTGGCCAGCGACGCCTTGGTGATACCCATCAGCACCGGGCGACCCGAGGCGGGCTCGCCGCCCTCGGCCACCACCCGACGGTTCGCGGCCTCGAACTCGGCGCGCTCGGTGAGCGAGCCGGGCAGGAACTCCGTGGCGCCCGAGTCGATGATCGTCACGCGACGCAGCATCTGGCGCACGATGACCTCGATGTGCTTGTCGTGGATCGACACGCCCTGGCTCCGGTAGACCTCCTGGACCTCGTGGACCAGGTGCACCTGGACCTGACGCGGACCCATGACGCGCAGCACCTCGTGCGGGTCGGCAGCGCCCTCGAGCAGCTGCTGACCGACCTCCACGTGGTCACCGTCGGAGAGCAGGCGCTCCGTGCCGTCCTCGTGCTTGAACACACGCAGACGCTGACGCTTGGAGAGCTTGTCGTAGACGACTTCCTCACCACCGTCGTCGGGGATGATGGTGATCTTGTAGAAGCGGTCGTCGTCCTCGAGCCGCACCCGGCCGGAGACCTCGGCGATCGGGGCCTTGCCCTTGGGAACGCGGGCCTCGAACAGCTCCTGGACGCGCGGCAGACCACCGGTGATGTCGTCACCGGCGACACCACCCTGGTGGAAGGTGCGCATGGTCAGCTGGGTACCGGGCTCACCGATGGACTGGGCGGCGACGATGCCGACGGCCTCGCCGATGTCGACCAGCTTGCCGGTGGCCATCGAACGGCCGTAGCAGGTGGCGCAGACGCCGGTGCCGGTGGTGCAGGTCAGCACGGAGCGGACCTTGACCTCGGTGATACCGGCCTCGAGCAGCGCCTCCAGCGCCGGGTCGCCCAGATCGGCGCCCTTGGCCACGATGACGTTGCCCTGCGCGTCGACGGCGTCGGCCGCCAGCGTGCGCGCGTAGGTCGAGGTCTCCACGTGCGGGTCGCGGATGATCGAGCCGTCGGGCTGACGCTCGGCGATCGGCACCACGATGCCACGCTCGGTGCCGCAATCGTGCTCGCGCACGATGACGTCCTGCGAGACGTCCACCAGACGACGGGTCAGGTAACCCGAGTCGGCGGTACGCAGCGCGGTGTCGGCCAGACCCTTACGAGCGCCGTGGGTGTTGATGAAGTACTCCAGAACCGTCAGGCCCTCACGGAAGGAGGACTTGATCGGCCGCGGGATGAACTCACCCTTCGGGTTCGTCACCAGGCCCTTCATACCGGCGAGGGTACGGGTCTGGGTGAAGTTGCCCGTCGCGCCCGAGTCGACGATCGTGATGATCGGGTTGTCGGCCGGGTAGTGCGCGCGCAGCGCCTTACCGACCTCCTCGGTCGCCTCCTGCCAGATCTTGACCAGGGCGTTGTTGCGCTCCTGGTGATCGAGCGCACCACGCTGGTACTTCTTCTCGATCTGATCCGACTGCGCCTCGTAGCGCTCCATGATCTCCGCCTTCTCCGGCGGAACGAGCACGTCCGACATCGAGACGGTGACACCCGAACGCGTGGCCCAGTAGAAGCCGGCGTCCTTGAGCTTGTCGACGGTCTGGGCGACCACGATCATCGGGTAGCGCTCGGCGAGATCGTTGATGATGGTCGCCTGCCGCTTCTTCGGCATCGGCTCGTTGATGAACGGGTAGTCCGCGGGCAGCAGCTCGTTGAACAGCACCCGGCCCAGGGTGGTCTGCACCGTCCACGCGTCACCGCGCTGCCAGCCCTCGGGGAACAGCTCGGCCTCGACGTCCTTGGGCGGACGCTGGGTGGTCAGCCGCACCTTGATCAGCGAACGCACGGTCAGCTCGCCGCGGTCGACGGCCATCTGCGCCTCGGCGGGCGAGGAGTAGACGCCGAACTCCGGGGAGTCCGCGGTCGCCGGGCGGTAGCTGCCCTTGGCGTTCTCGTCCAGACGGGTCAGGTAGTACAGACCGGTGACCATGTCCAGACGCGGCATGGCCAGCGGGCGACCCGAGGCGGGCGAGAGGATGTTGTTCGACGACAGCATCAGGATGCGCGCCTCGGCCTGCGCCTCGGCCGACAGCGGCAGATGCACGGCCATCTGGTCACCGTCGAAGTCGGCGTTGAACGCCTCACAGACCAGCGGGTGCAGCTGGATGGCCTTGCCCTCGACCAGCTGCGGCTCGAAGGCCTGGATGCCCAGACGGTGCAGCGTGGGCGCGCGGTTGAGCAGCACGGGGTGCTCGGCGATGACCTCTTCGAGGACGTCCCACACCTGCGGGCGCTGCCGCTCGACCATCCGCTTGGCGGACTTGATGTTCTGCGCGTGGTTGAGATCCACCAGGCGCTTCATCACGAACGGCTTGAACAGCTCCAGCGCCATCAGCTTGGGCAGACCGCACTGGTGCAGCTTGAGCTGCGGGCCGACCACGATGACGGAACGACCCGAGTAGTCGACGCGCTTGCCGAGCAGGTTCTGACGGAACCGGCCCTGCTTGCCCTTGAGCAGATCCGACAGCGACTTCAGCGGGCGGTTGCCCGGGCCGGTCACCGGACGGCCGCGGCGGCCGTTGTCGAACAGCGCGTCCACGGACTCCTGCAGCATCCGCTTCTCGTTGTTGACGATGATCTCGGGCGCGCCGAGGTCGATCAGTCGCTTGAGGCGGTTGTTGCGGTTGATCACGCGGCGGTACAGGTCGTTCAGGTCGGAGGTGGCGAAACGGCCACCGTCGAGCTGGACCATCGGGCGCAGCTCCGGCGGGATCACCGGAACGGCGTCGAGCACCATGCCCATCGGCGAGTTGCCGTTGGCCTGGAAGGCCGCGACGACCTTCAGGCGCTTGAGCGCGCGCAGCTTCTTCTGGCCCTTGCCGGTGCGGATGGTCTCGCGCAGCGACTCGGCCTCGGCGTCGATGTCGAAGTTCTCCATCAGCTTCTGGATGGACTCCGCGCCCATCGCGCCGGTGAAGTACTCGCCGTAGCGGTCGACCAGCTCGCGGTAGAGGACCTCGTCCACGATCAGCTGCTTGACCGACAGCTTGGTGAAGGTGTTCCAGATCTCGTCGAGCCGGTCCAGCTCGCGCTGGGCGCGGTCGCGCAGCTGGCGCATCTCGCGCTCGCCGCCGTCCTTGACCTTGCGGCGGACGTCGGACTTGGCGCCCTCGGCCTCCAGCTGGGCCAGGTCGGCCTCGAGCTTCTGGGCGCGGGCCTCGAGGTCGGCGTCGCGCTGGTCGGCGATCGCCTTCTTCTCGACCTCCATCTCCGCCTCGAGCGTGGACAGCTCGTTGTGGCGCAGCTCCTCGTCGACGTGGACGATGACGTAGGCGGCGAAGTAGATGATCTTCTCGAGATCCTTCGGCGCCAGGTCGAGCAGATAGCCCAGGCGCGAGGGCACGCCCTTGAAGTACCAGATGTGGGTGACCGGCGCGGCCAGCTCGATGTGGCCCATCCGCTCGCGGCGTACCTTGGCGCGAGTCACCTCGACGCCACAGCGCTCACAGATGATGCCCTTGAAGCGCACGCGCTTGTACTTGCCGCAGTAGCACTCCCAGTCCCTGGTGGGACCGAAGATCTTCTCGCAGAACAGGCCGTCCTTCTCCGGCTTGAGCGTGCGGTAGTTGATGGTCTCCGGCTTCTTCACCTCGCCGTAGGACCACTGGCGGATGTCGTCGGCGGTGGCCAGGCCGATTCGGAGTTCATCGAAGAAGTTGACGTCTAGCACGTAACTTCCTTTCCCCTGTGCGGGTCGAAATCGAGCAAGAGTTCACTAGTGGAGGTCGGGCCGGATTCCCGGCCTGACCCGTGTCGAGCGCGGGGTGGGGGGGGGGGCGGGGGGGCGGGGGGGCCCCCCCCCCCCGCCGGTGCGGCCACAAGGCGG
>NZ_JARWRU010001270.1 GCF_029867845.1 Nocardia farcinica
GCCATCGAGTAGCTCGCAACCAAGGCCATGCACCCACCGGAACCGAGAGACAACAACCCTAACTGTTCGGGTTGCAGAAGGGATGGTGCCCTAGTGAGCGACTCCGTATTCGATCCAGCCCACCTGACCCGCAGCATCGACCTGGCCGCGGCCGCCGCGGCGGCGGGCAACCGGCCGTTCGGCGCCGTCCTGGTCGCCGCCGACGGCGAGGTGCTCGCCGAGGGGCGCAACGAGGTGACCTCGGCGGGCGACATCACCGCGCACGCCGAGCTGGCCGCCATCCGGCGCGCCACCGCCACCGGCCACGCCGACCGCTTCGCCGGCTCCACCATGTACGCCAGCGGAGAGCCGTGCCCGATGTGCGCGGCCGCGTGCGTGTGGGCCGGGGTGTCGCGGATCGTGTTCGCGGCATCGACTCCGGCGTTCTCCCGGATCCTCACCGCGGGACCGCATTTCGGGTTGCGGTGTGCGGAGGTGGTCGCCGCCTCCGATGCCGCCGTCACGGTGGTCGGGCCGGTCGGCGAACTGGAGGCGCTCGAGGTGATGCGAACTGCCGCGGGCGTCGACTGATCCGGCGCTGGACTTTTCCGGCCGCTGCCTCAATGCTGTTGGTGCGCCGAAGGATCGGCGGGGGAGCCCGGCAGCGGGCGGAGTCCGAAGGAGTGGAGTCGATGGGCAAGCGCACGCATCGGACCAGGGCCGCCGCGGCCGTGCTCGGCGTGGTGGTCACCGCGAGTCTCGGCGTCTCGGCGTGTGGCAAGTCCGAGCGCTGGTGCGAACTCGACCGCGGCGACGTGATCGTGGAGAACTACCACTGCGAGCAGAACAAGCCCGGCTACGAGTGGGAACCCGACAGCGACAAGCCGAAGACCAAGAAGAAGCCGATCAAGACCAAGAAGCACTGACCGGCGCACGGCAGGACGGGGCCGCCGTGGGTGGCGTGGCGGCCGTGCTCCCGGTTTCAGACATACGGCGGGTACTGGCCGTGCGGTGGGGCGGCCTGGCCGTAGGGGTACTGCGGCGGCGCGGCGGGCCCACCGTAGGGCGGCTGACCGTACGGGGCCTGCCCGTAGGGCGCTTGTCCGTACGGCGCCTGGCCGTTGGGCGCTTGTCCGTACGGCGCCTGGCCGTTGGGCGGTTGACCGTACGGGTGGCCCGGCCGGGGGCCCGGCCTTGACGGCGCAGAGGCCAGCCACCTGGTCGTCGAGCCGGCCAGGCAGAGGCCGAGGACGGTGGCAGCGACGGCCACGCCGATCAGGCTGCCGATGCCGGCGGCCGGGACGTCGTTGGCCAGGCTCACCAGGCCGGAGATGAGATTGCCGAGGCCGCCGAGGCAGGCCAGGGCGATCAGAATCGTCCGGCCGGCCGGTTTGCGGCCCAGCAGCATCATCCCACCCAGCAGCCACAGCGCGGCCACCACGAGATTGAGGCCGCCGATGGCCCGCAGCCCGGTCGTATCGGGGCTGCTGCCCCCGAGATCGAGCCGTTCCAGCGCCTGGGCCGCGTCCAGCGCCAGATAACCCGAGTACGCGCCGAGCAGCGCGAGACCGATGGCCAGCAGACCCGCGAGCGAGGCGGTGCCGCTCGTCGGCTGCCCGAAACCCGGTGCGCCGTAGGGGCTTCCGGGAGCGGCACCCTGGGGGTACGGCTGTCCGTAGGGCTGTGATCGCGGTGGATACGGCTGCTGCGGATACGGCGGCTGATAACCACCGGGCGTCGGCCCTCCCTGTGGCCCATACGGATAACCCATCGAACGAACTCCCCTCCCTGACGTTCGATCTCGGATCCTAGCTGGCGCCGACGACGTTCACACGCGCGGCGCTCGCGACCCGCTCCGCATGGTCTGGACTCGCGTCGCGCCCGTCGGCCGGCAGCGGGTGTCCGCGGACAGCGCGCGGCCGCGCATGCCGACGGCCTGTGCGCAGACGATCCAGCCGCCGTCCGAGGGGCTGGGAGAGGTGGTGGTTCACCGACACGACGCGGGCGGTCACCATCGGTGCTCCCGACCCTGGCCCGGTCGCGACGGCGGGACACATGCGAGGTGGCGCACAGGGGCCGTTTCCGGGCGACGCGGCCGGGTACATCTGGCCGAGACCCGCGAGTGCGTGCTCGCGGGAAATCGTCGTGAGAAGGGAATGCCGATGGCCGCGGACGGTGTGAAAGGCGTGCACACGGTGGTGCTGGACTGCCCCGCACCCCGCGAACTCGCCCAGTTCTACGCGGCGCTGCTCGGCGGCGAGATCATCGAGGAGGAGAGCGACGGCAGCTGGGTCGCGGTGATCGACCCGCAGGGCAGGCGGCTGGCCTGCCAGCTCGCCCCGGAGTACAAGCCACCGAAGTTCCCCGACCCGGAGGCCTCGCAGCAGATCCACCTGGACGTGATGGTGCGCGACATCGAGGTCGCCGAACCCGCCGTGCTCGGGCTCGGCGCGACGCTGGTGCGCAAGACCGACGGCTTCCGCGTCTACCGGGACCCGGTGGGACACACGTTCTGCCTGGTCTGGCGATGACGGGCGTGCTGTACGACGGGCGCGCCGGACGTCGGGTGCGGTGGACGCAGCAATAGAGGAGAGTTACCCATGTCCGATATCGTCGAGCGCCCCGCGCGCGAGGGCGGAACAGTGAACGACGTGGAAGCGAACGACGTGGAAGCGTCGGCGTTGCGGTTGCGCAGGCGGCTGGAACGGTTGATCGGGATCGCGGCCTCGGAGGGCAACGCGCTGGTCCCGCTGCGCAACGGCGACGAGATCTTCCCGGCCATGCTGGGCAGCATCGCGGCGGCCGAGCACACCATCGACCTGATGACCTTCGTCTACTGGCAGGGCGAGATCGCGCGGCAGTTCGCGTTCGCGCTGGCCGAGCGGGCCAGGGCGGGGGTGCGGGTGCGGCTGCTGCTCGACGGGTTCGGCAGCAGGCTGATCGAGAAGGACCTGCTGGAACTCATGGACGAGGCCGGGGTCCGGGTGGCCTGGTTCCGCAAACCCGCCTACATCTCTCCGTTCAAGCAGAACCACCGCTGCCACCGCAAGGTGCTGGTCGTGGACGAGGAGGTCGCCTACACCGGCGGGGTCGGCATCGCCGAGGAGTGGTGCGGCGACGCGCGCGACGAGCACGAGTGGCGCGACACCCACGTGCAGGTGCGCGGCCCGGCGGTGGACGGCATCGCGGCGGCTTTCGCCCAGGGCTGGGCGGAATGCCACGACGAGTTGTTCGACGAGCGGGACCGTTTCGTCGAACACGCCCGCCACGGCGATGCCGTGGTGCAAGTGGTGCGCGGTTCGGCCAGCGTCGGCTGGCAGGACATGCAGACGCTGCTGCGGGTGGTCATCGAATCGGCGGAGCGGCGGCTGCGGCTGGCCACGGCCTACTTCGCGCCGGACGCCTTCTTCATCGACCTGCTGTGCGCGGCGGCGCGGCGCGGGGTGCGGGTGGAGATCCTGCTGCCCGGCCCGCACACCGACCAGCGGGTGTGCCAGCTGGCCGGTCAGGCCTTCTACGAGGACCTGCTGGCCTGCGGTGTGCGCATCTACCAGTACCAGCCGACCATGATGCACGCGAAGATCATCACCGTGGACGGCGTCGCCTCGCTCGTCGGTTCGACCAACTTCAACCGGCGCTCGCTCGACCACGACGAGGAGGTCATGCTGGCCGTGCTGGACGGTGAGTTCACCGCGACGCTGGACCGGCATTTCGAGGAGGATCTCACAATGTCGGCTCTCATCAAGCCGGGGCGCTGGAAACGGCGTCCGGCGCTGCAGCGGGCCAAGGAACTGGCGGTGCAGCCGATCCGCCGATTCCTCTGAGCAGTTCTCCTCCGATCAGCTTCCGAGTGGCTTCCGACGCGCATACATGGCGCGTGGGCGGCTATGCCTGCCGGGACAGCCGAATTCTTCGAACACCGCGGGAGGCGCGATGGCCAAGATCCTGTTCCTGATGTCGGCGGCCGATCACTGGACGCTCGCGGACGGCACGAAGCATCCGACCGGCTACTGGGCGGAGGAATTCACCGCGCCCTACGAGACATTCACCGCCGCCGGCCACGAGGTGGAGGTCGCCACGCCGGGCGGGGTGACCCCGACGGTCGATCGGGCCAGCCTGGCCGAGGACGCCGCAGGCGGCGCCGAGGCGGTGCGCCGGATCGAGCGGGTGCTCGACTCCGCCGAGCCGCTGCGGCATCCGAGGGCGCTCGGCGACCTCGATCTCGCCGACTACACCGCGGTGTTCGTCCCCGGCGGCCACGGGCCGATGGAGGATCTGGCCGTCGACGCCGAGGCGGGCAGACTGCTCGGCGACGTGGTGCGGGCGGGGTTGCCGCTCGGTGTGGTGTGTCACGGACCCGCCGCGCTGCTGGCCACCGGCGGCGATCAGGAGTCCCCGTTCCGCGGCTACCGCGTGACCGCCTTCTCCAATGCCGAGGAGCGGCAGGCGGGGCTGGCGGACCGGGCGCCGTGGCTGCTGGCGGACCGGTTGACGGAGCTGGGCGTCGACTACCGCGAGGGGCCGCCGTGGGAGGCCCACGTCGAGGTCGATCGCACCCTCTACACCGGGCAGAACCCGGCCTCGGCCGGGCCGTTGGCGGAACGGATGCTGGCCGCCCTCGGCTGAGAGCGATCACCCGTGCACACCGATCACCTGTGCACACCGACTGCCGGCCCCCCTTAAGGGGGGGGGGGGTTTTTGGGTGGGGGTTTAGCCGGGGGGTTGGCATTTACCCCAGGAACCGGGCCCTGCGGGGCGGGGGTTTGGTTAGGGGGTTATTTTTTTAT
>NZ_JARWRU010001271.1 GCF_029867845.1 Nocardia farcinica
CGGGCGGCTCGCCTGCGGTCGGCGAGCCACTGTTCGGCGACACCGAAACGGCGGGTGTCGAACAGCCTTTCCAGCAACTTCTCGCGCTCGTCGTTCTCGGCGCGCAGGAAGCGCGCGAAATCGCCCTGCGGCAACAGGACCACCTGGAAGAACTGGTCGGCGCTCATCCCGAGCAGCCGCACGATCTCCTCACCGATGTCGGGTATGCGGGAGAGGTTCTCCCCTCGGCCGTCGAGCCACTCCAGGGTGGCCTTGGGCTGCTCGGTGCGGAAACCGCTGCCGCGCATCTTGGGTCGCTCGAACTCCGGGGAACGGGTCAGGCGCAGCCGCCTGCCGCCGAGGGTGGCCTCCAGCACGACCCTCGGCGGGGTGCCCGCGGGGGCGTGGTCGGAGTGCAGGCGCCTGCTCTCGCCGCGCGCACCGGGGACACGACCGTAGAGGGCGAAGGCGATGGCGTCGAGGACGGTGGTCTTGCCCGCGCCGGTCTGCCCGTGCAGCAGGAACAGGCCGTCGGCGCCGAGGCTGTCGAAATCCACCGTGGTGGTGGCGGCGAACGGGCCGAAGGCCGTCATCTCCAGCCGGTGCAGCCTCATGCCGTCAGTGCTCCTTCCTCGTCGCCGCCATCTCGATCGCCGCTCTGCTGACGGGTGCTCCCCTGATCACCGCTGCCCTGATCACCGCTGCCGGGATCGCCGCTGCCGGGATCGCCGCCGAGCACCGTCGCCCGCTCGGATTCCCCGACCGCCGCGGCCAGGGCGCGTTCCATCCACCGCACCTCCGAGGCCGAGGGCTCGCCGCGGACATCGGTGAGGAAGCCGCGCGCCACCTCCGCGTCGTCGCGCCCGCGCACCCGCTCGCGATAGCGCAGCACCGAGTCGGCGTCGGGGCGAACCCATTCCACGTGGACCGCGTGCGGGAAGCGCTCGCGCAACCTGCGCATGGCGTCGAGGGGCCGGGCGTGGTCGGTGAGGGTCGCGGACACATAGTGCTCGACGGCGGCCTCGTGGGCGGGGTCGCCCAGCAGTTCGTCGAGCGTGCCGGTGAGCCGGGAGAGCCCCCGGACCGTCGGGAGGTCGCGCCTGCGGACCTCGGACAGGCCCGATTCGTCCAGATCCACGATCCAGACCGCTTTACGGTGCGTGGACTCCCCGAACGAGTACGGCAGCGGCGAGCCCGAGTAGCGCACCGACTCCGCGAGGGCCTGCGGCGAGTGCAGGTGACCGAGGGCCACATAGTCGATCTCGTCGAAGATCGACATCGGCACGGTCTCCACGCCGCCCACCGAGATCGATCGCTCCGAACCGGTCGCCTCGCCGCCGACCACGAAGGCGTGCGCGAGCACCACCGAGCGGGCGCCGGGCCGGGCGGCCAGATCCGCGCGGATGCGTTCCATCACCACCTCGAGCACCTCGGCGTGCGAGCGGGCGCGGGGCACCTCCAGTTCGGCGCGCACCACCTCCGGCTCGAGATAGGGGATGCCGTAGAAGGCGACCTCTCCGTGCTGGTCGGACAGCACGACCGGCCGATCGCAATCGGCCACCCTGGTCCGTAGATACAGCCCGCCCGCGGCCGCGAAGCTGGCGCCCGCCCCGAGGCGGGCCGGGGAGTCGTGGTTGCCGGAGGTGGCGACGATCTTCGCCCCGGCCGCGGCGATCGCCTCCAGGCCGCGAGTGCAGACGCCGATGGCGTCGGCGCTGGGAATCGAGCGGTCGTAGACGTCGCCGGGGACCACCACCACGTCCACCGATTCCTCCGCCACCAGCTCGGCGACAGCGGCCAGCGCACGTGCCTGGTCGACCAGGAGGTCGACGCCGTGGAACGTCCGCCCCACATGCCAATCCGATGTGTGCAGCACCCGCATGAGCGGACACGGTAGGCGTCGGCACCGACATGTGTCGATCACACCCCCGCGCGGCAGATCGACGCCACAAATCTCACCCGGTTAGTGTCTTGGGGTGGCTGCTTCCCAACGTGTGCGATCCCGGGTGCCCGCGCTGCAACGATCGATCCTGCCGACCGTGCCGGGCGTGCCCGCGTGGTCGGCGGTCCTCATCGCGGTCGGCTGCACGCTCCTGGGGTTCCTGCTCGATGCGAGCGGCGACAACACCGAGCTCACCGGAACGTTCTCCGCGCTGTATGTCGTCGGTTGTGTCGCCGCTGTTCTCGCGGTGCGGATGCGCGGACTGTTCACCACGATGGTGCTGCCCCCGCTTCTGCTGTTCTTCGCGGTTCCGCTGGCCTACCGCCAGCTCAGCGGCGGCGGGAGTGGTCTCAAGGACCTGCTGCTGAATCTGGCGATCCCGCTGGTCAACCGTTTCCCCACGATGATGGTCGCCTCCGTGCTGGTGTGGGCGATCGGCGCCTACCGGACCTTCGCCTACCGCAGGGAGAACGGACGCATGCCCGAGCGGCGCGGCGAGGCCAAGCGGGCAGCGGGCAGGCAAACCGGGCGCGGAGCGCCCAAGCGTCCGGCGCGGCCCGAGCGCGCCGAGCCGGACCCGGCCGAGCCCGCCCCCCCCAGGAAGAA
>NZ_JARWRU010001272.1 GCF_029867845.1 Nocardia farcinica
CCGGGCCCCTCCACAAACCCCCCCCCCCCGGGGCGCGGCGGGGGGCGCCGCCCCCCCCCCCCCCCCCCCCCCCCCCCCTCGGCGTATGGTGTCCGGGTGTTGTCGAACTCTCCCGTGGCCGACATCATCCGCGGCCGGAAAGCGACCGGTTCCCGGGCCGACGGCCATCGGCTGTTCCTCGTCGTCGAAGGCGGCGGCAGCCGTGGCGTGTACTCCAGCGGCATGGTCCAGGCGATGGAAGAACTCGGGCTGTCCTCGATCTTCGACGCCGTGTACGGCACCTCGGCGGGGGCCATCAACGGCGCCTGGCTGCTGTCCGGGCGCGCGGTGCCCGGCATGCGCTCGTGGTCGAATCCGCAGATCATGAATGCCGTGATCAACCCGGCGCGGATCCTGCGCGGCGGCGCCGCCTTCGATGTGCGCTATCTGGTGCACCGCGTGTACGACGGCGTCGAGCCGATGGATTTCGACGCCATCCTCGAGCACCCGACCACCCTGCACCCCATCGCCACCGACGGGCGCACCGGCAAGCCGGTGGACCTGCGGCCGTGCATCCACGACAAGCGCAGCCTCATGCGGGTGCTGCGCGCCACCGCCAATCTGCCGATCCTCGCGGGCGGGCCGCTGGTGATCGACGGCGTGCCCTACTTCGACGGCGGGATCGCCGAGCCCATCCCGATCCGTGCGGCCGCCCGCGCGGGCGGCACCCATTTCCTGGTGCTGCGCACCCGCCGCGCCGACGAGAAGCGCGCGCCCGGTTCCCGGGTGCAGCAGGTGGTCGGCGGCAATTATCTGCGATTCGTCGCGCCCGGCGCCTATCGCGCCTTCCTGAACCGGCCCGCTCTGGAGGAGGCCGAGAGCCGGGCCTTCGCCGAACTCGGCGACCGGGTGTTGCAGATCCATCCGCCCGCCGGGTCACCGACGGTGGATTCCACCGCCCGTGACGTCGTGTTGCTGGCGCGAGCGCTGGAGATCGGACGTCGAGCGGTCTACTCGGTGTTCGGGGATCTCGGCGACCAGGGGGACGGCCGAGCGCCCGCACCGAGCGAGGAGCCCGCCGTCTAGCGCACACCCCGGGGGCCGCTGCCGGGAGCAGGTCTAGTACAGGGCCACCGAGACGCCGTCGGAGAGCACGAAGTCGTGCAGTTCGAGGTGGGCGGCCGACACCGCGTCGGGCACGTCGAACACCAGCACGGCCGTGCCCTCCGCACCCGGCGTCAGCTCGAAGGTGTGGCCCTGACGGTCCTGCACGGCCTGCCAGGCGGTGGCGGTGGCGTCGTGGTCGATGCGCGATCCGTCGGTGAGCACCAGCTTCTGACCGAACGGCAGGAACCACTTCGTCTCGTCGGAGTGGTTGCGCACGGCCAGGGTGACGATGAGGAATTCGCCGCGCGCGCTCTGGAAGCCGACCCGTTCGCCGTAGTCCAGCCCGGCCACCCTGAATTCGAACTTGCCGTCCCGGACCGGCGTGCCCGCCGGGGCCACGGTGTCACCGCCGCCGGGCGCGGGCTCCTCCACGGCGGCGGGTGGCGGGCCGTCCTGCTGCTCGGAGCCGCTCTCCGAGGCGTTCGTGGCCATCACGGCCAGGCAACCGACACCGAACAGGCACGGGGCGAGCACGAGCAGCAGCGTCGCCCACATCACGGTCCGCACGAG
>NZ_JARWRU010001273.1 GCF_029867845.1 Nocardia farcinica
CGCCGCCCCCCCGCCCCTACGCCGCCCGCCCCCGCCCCGCGGGGCCGCCGCCCGGCGCGTTCACGCCCGCACCGCGTGGGCGGCACACTCACGACCGCACCGCGCGGGCGCGAGATCTGCGCGGCCGCCGGACGGGCCGCGAGGGGTGGAGCCGGGCTCAGGCGACCGGCGCCACGCCGATCGGCCCGCGGGCCGCCTCGTAGGCCGCGCCGCCCCGGTAGAGCCGGTCGTCGGCGAGCGCGGGGGCCATGATCTGCAAGCCGACCGGCAGGCCGTCGTCCTCGCTCAGGCCCGACGGCACCGACATGGCGGGGTGGCCTGCCAGGTTGGTGGGCAGGGTGCACAGGTCGGACAGGTACATGGCCAGCGGGTCGTCGACCTTCTCGCCCAGCTTCCACGGGGTGAACGGGCTGGTCGGCGAGACCAGCACGTCGACCTGCTCGTAGGCGGCGTCGAAATCGCGCGCGATGAGGGTGCGGACCTTGAGCGCCTGACCGTAGTAGGCGTCGTAGTAGCCGGCCGACAGCGCGTAGGTGCCGATCATGATGCGACGCTTGACCTCGGGACCGAAACCGGCGGCGCGGGTCATGGCCATCACCTGTTCGGCGCTGTGGGTGCCGTCGTCGCCGACGCGCAGGCCGTAGCGCATGGCGTCGAAGCGCGCCAGGTTCGACGACACCTCCGACGGCATGACCAGGTAGTAGGAGGGCAGGCCGTACTCGAAGTGCGGGCAGGACACCTCGACGACCTCGGCGCCCAGTTCCTTCAGCTGCGCCACCGCGGCGTCGAAGGAGGCCAGCACACCGGACTGGTAGCTGTCGGAGTGCAGTTCCTTGACCACGCCGACCTTCACGCCGCGCAGATCGCCCTCGGCGCCACGGCGGGCCGCCTCGACGACCGGCGGCACCGGCACGTTGCGGGAGGTGGAGTCGCGCGGATCGTAGCCCGCGATCACCTCGTGCAGCAGCGCGGTGTCGAGCACCGTGCGGCCACACGGGCCGCCCTGATCCAGCGAGGACGCGCAGGCGACCAGGCCGTAGCGGGAGACCGTGCCGTAGGTGGGCTTGGTGCCGACGGTGGCGGTGACCGCGGCGGGCTGGCGGATGGAGCCGCCGGTGTCGGTGCCGATGGCCAGCGGGGCCTGGTGCGAGGCCAGCGCCGCCGCCGAGCCGCCGCCGGAGCCGCCGGGGATGCGCGTGGTGTCCCACGGATTGCGGGTCGGCCCGTAGGCGGAGTTCTCGGTGGAGGACCCCATCGCGAACTCGTCCATGTTGGTCTTGCCGAGGATCGGGATGCCCGCGGCGCGCAGCTTGCCGGTCAGGGTGGCGTCGTAGGGCGACATCCAGCCCTCGAGGATCTTCGAGGCGCAGGTGGTGGGCATGTCGGTCGTGGTGAACACGTCCTTGAGCGCCAACGGAACTCCGGCCAGCGGCGAGGCGGGGGCCGCACCGGCGGCCAGCGCGGCGTCCACCGCGGCGGCGGCCTCGAGCGCGCGCTCACCGGCGACGTGCAGGAAGGCGTTGATCTCGCCGTCGACCTCGGCGATGCGGTCCAGGTGCGCCTGGGTCACCTCGACGGAGCTCACCTCGCGGGCATGGATGCGCTGCGCCAGCTCGGCCGCGGTGCTGGTGGTCAGTTCGCCGCTCATTCGCCCTCTCCCAGGATCTGCGGAACCATGAACCGCTGCTCCTCGACGGCCGGTGCGGCCGCGAGCGCCTGATCCGGCGTCAGACCGGGGGCGACCACATCGGGACGGGTCACATTGACCTCGGGATCGGGCGAAGCGGTCGCGGGAACGTCGGCGGCGGCAACCTCGGAGATGGTCCGCACGTGGCTCAGGATCGAATCCAGCTGACCGGCGAACTGATCCAGTTCGGCGTCGGACAGCGCGAGCCGGGAAAGCCGGGCGAGGTGTGCGACCTCGTCGCGGGAGATGGCGGGCACCGCGGAACCCCTTTCGGCATGGAGAGCGTCGGGGACGGCTGGACGTGGGAGCCGTCGGGCAATACCCTACCGACCGCGCTCGAGGGCCTGTCACCGCCGCCACCCTCCGGCGACACACCACGCTCCCCAGGGCGACACGCCGTGAATCGGTCACTTGACCGTGTGGCATGTGTCACGCCACGCGCTTCGACTCGATAACCGACCGCTCCGGGTGTAAATATTGCCTGACCCGGGTATCCGAGCAGACAGGCTCGGCCATAGGAAAGGAATGCGCGTGTCTTATCTGCTCCGCGTGCAACTTCCGGATCGCCCGGGAAGCCTCGGCGCACTCGCGATGGCACTCGGCACGGTCGGAGCGGACATCCTGTCACTCGACGTGGTCGAGCGCGGCGCAGGCTTCGCCGTCGACGATCTGGTGGTGGAGGTGGCGCCCAACGCGCTGCCCGACACGCTGATCACCGCCGCGGAGAGCATCCCCGATGTGCACGTCGACTCGATCCGCCCCTACTCGGGCGTGCTCGACACCCATCGCGAGCTGGAACTGATCGATCAGGTGGCAGGCGCCCGCGACGACCGGTTGCAGATCCTCGTCGACGGCATCCCACGGGTGCTGCGCGTCGGCTGGAGCACCATCCTCGACACGGGCCCGCAGGGCCCCTACCGGGTCGTCGGCAGCCAGAGCGCGCCGCAGACCCAGGCCTCCTCCGCGCCGTGGATGCCGCTGGACAAGCCCGCCGTGCTCGACCCCGACGCCGACTGGGTACCGCAGATCTGGCGCGACATGGACACCAAGCTCGCGGCCGCGCCGCTGGGCAACACCGGCAAGGTGCTCATGCTCGGACGCCCGGGCGGGCCTGCGTTCCGGCCGTCCGAGGTGGCGCGGCTCGGCTATCTGGCCGGGATCGTCGCCACCGTCCTCGGCTGACCGGCGCCCACCCGCTCGCCCGGTCGGCCACCGCTCGCCTGCGCAGGGCGGGCCGCGACCGCGCCGGCGACATTCGGCACTGCCCGTCGTGGGCGAATCCGCCGAGCGCGCAACGGATCACACCTCAGGAGCCCTCGGCGGTCGGCGCCGGGTCCGGGGGCGGCACGTCCACCGCGATCTCGCCGCCGAGGGCGTAACCGCCGGTCAGCTCGAGGTCGTCGCCGCTCCAGAAGCGGCCAGGGTCGTACCAGTTGGGACTGCGGCGGGCGGGCAGCAGTCCCATCGACTGGTAGGTGGCGGCGACGATCTC
>NZ_JARWRU010001274.1 GCF_029867845.1 Nocardia farcinica
CCCGAGGCGACCCCCCCGCCCGCCGGGGCGGGGAGAGCGCGTCGTCTCGCGGCCGGGTCCGAGTGCTGGACATTACGCCGGCGCTCGGCGAAGATCTCACCGTTTGCTCGTTCTACCGGGAGATCTTCTGTGTCGATGATGCGCAGGTCCGCCGCTGTCGCGGTCGCCTCCACCGCTGTTGCCACCCTCATGAGCGCCGGTTCCGCGGCCGCCGCGCCCAAGACCTACGGCACCATGGCGGTCTCGCCGAGCACCGGCCGGACGGTGGCGGCGCTCGGGCATTCCAGCCGGGTGGTCGCCGACGCCGCCGCGATCCGGGACTGCGGCGTCTACGACTGCGATCTGGTGCTGCACCTGGTGGACAACTGCGGCGCCATCGCGCGCGGCGCGGACGGCCGATTCGGCTGGGCCGCAGCGCCTTCCCGGCACGAGGCGGAGCAGGCTGCGGTCGCCTCGCTGGGGGACAGCGCGCCCCCGTTCCCCGATCCGGGCAGCGCCCAGCCGCGTCCGGTGCGGGTGGCGATCTCCGGGTGCACCACCGATCCGATCGGCTGAATCGGCGTGTCGCCGAGTTGATCGAGCGACCGCAATGCTGATCATGAAGGGGTGCACCTCTCGGACGGCATCATCGCCCTGCGTCCGGCCGCGCCCGGCCGCCCGCACCTGCTGGGACCGGAGACGGCCGCGCCGCCGGTGACCGCGGGATCGCCGGAAGCGGACGAACTCGGGCTCGAGATCTACGAAATCGTCCTGCTCGGCGACGACCAGGTCGTCGGCACCTTCGGGTTACGCCCCCAGGCGCCCTACCTGCGCGCCGACCAGGTCGAGTTCAGCTATGCCGTCGACAAGCCGTGGCGCGGCCGCGGCCTGGCCACCCGTGCGGTCATCCTCGGCTGCCGCTACATGGCCTCCTCCGGCCGCGCCGAGGAGGTCGTGTTGCGCACCGACCCGGCCAACTCCTCCTCGGTCGCCGTCGCCCGCCGCGCCAGGTTCAAGTTCCTGCGCAGCATCGTCACCGACGACGCGGGACCGCTGGACTGGTACGTCCAAGCGGTGTGACCGCCAGGCGACGGTGGGTGCGGGCCGTGGCGGCCGTCCGGCGGCGTATGGGCGGTCGGTGACCGCCTGCCGGGGTCAGTGCTGGTCGTAGTGGCCGTCGTGGGCGGCGTGGTGTTCGCCGTCGTGGACGTAGTCGATGTGGTCCTCGTGCGGGACGGCGACGTGGCCGCAGCCCTCGCCGTGCACGTGGTCGTGGTGCTCGCAGGGGTGGTGGCCCTCGGGCGGGCGGCACTCGTCGAAGTGACCCTCGTGGGCGCGGTGCAGGTGGCCGTCGTGGGCGTAGTCGACGTGGTCGCCGTGCGGGACGGCGACGTGGCCGCAGCCCTCGCCGTGCACGTGGTCGTGGCCCGCGTGTTCCTGATGGGTGGCGGTGGTCATCGGATCCTCCCGGGGGTGCTCGCGGCGGTGGGGGAGTCGCTCTGATCGCCACGGTACGCCCGGAGGTTGCCCGGCATCGGCTGTTGTTGCCGAGATGTGTCGCCGGCGCGGGCCGCGGCTATTCGGCGGGGGTGGCCTCGTGGCCGCGCAGGCCGCGGGTGCGGCGTCGTTCCTTGAGTTCGGCCTCGAACAGGTGGGTGCGGCCGTCGAGCAGGTCGTCGCGCACCCGGCGCTCGGTCTCGCGGAACAGCGCGTAGTAGCCCTCGTCGTAGTCCTCGACGATCTGGAAGGTCCAGCGGCCCTCCAGGACGTTGCGGCCGATCAGTTCGGTGGCGATGCGTTCGGCGATCTCCGGGTGACCCGCGCGGCGGAAAAGCTCGATCGCCTCGTCGAGCTGGAAGTCCGCGTGGCCGGTGAGCTGGTGGAACGAGTACAGGTGGCCGCGGGCGCGTTCGGTGGTCTCCAGCGCCTCGGACAGCTTGCCCGCGGCCTCGACGGTGAGATCGTCGACGCCCTCGGGGCGGCGGTGCCGGGGCGTCGGGCCGTCGGACGCGCTGTTGTGGGACGCCGTCCCGTCGGGCGCTGTGTCGTCGGGCGCTGTGCCGTCGGACGCCGTGTCGTCGGACGCCGTGCGATCCGGGGCGCTGCCGTCGATGGTCATGTCCGGCCTCCTGTCGTGCGGAACGGGCGGCGCGACCGGCAGGG
>NZ_JARWRU010001275.1 GCF_029867845.1 Nocardia farcinica
CGCGCGCCCCCAGGGGGGTGAGCTTGCTGATGCGGCGCAACATGCCGGGCACCGAGGCGGGGTCGACGAAGCGGGTGAGCGGCTGGCCGACGACTTCGGCGGCCGCACGGGCGCCGATCAGGCGGACCGCGGCGTGGTTGACGTAGACGACGATCCCGTGCTCGTGCACGCAGATCCCGTCCGGTGTGTGCTCGATCAGTGCCCGGTACCGCTGGGCGAGCTGCTCGGCGTCGACAGCGTCGTTCGTAAGCTCCTCACCCACCTCGTCGACCCCCGATCGTAGACCTGACTACGGTTGCAAAAGATCACTCCGCTATGACGGTTGTCCAGCTCACATTCTGACGTAGAACTTCACGAGCACCCCGAACTTGATCATTACATCAGGCAACGGTTCGTGGGAAGGTGGGGTTCCGGGCCGCGCGGGGCGCCCGGGCCGGGGAGGAGGGGATCGTGGCCGGAGCCGGAACAGGCACGCGCATCGTCGGTCTCGGCGCCGTCACCGGATACGGATGGGGTGTCGAGGCGCTCTGGCAGGGGCTGCTGAGCGGGAAATCCGCGGCCACGCTGCACCCCGGATACGGTCCGGCACGCGACGAACAGGCCTGGATCGCCCTCGTGCCCGACGGCGGCGGCCCCCCCGCCGGGGGCCCCGCTTTGGGCCCCCCCACCCCCACGCCCCCCCGGGGGGGCCCCGCCCCGCCCCCCACCGAGATGCTGCTGCGCAGGCTGGACGGCGGCACCGTCCCGGTCGAGACCGTCTCCGTGCTCACCCCCTGGCACGACCACTACGCCTACCAGGTCGTCATCCACGACCTGAGCGCCCAGCGCGCCGCCGAGGAGGCCCAGCGCCGCGCCGAACAGCACTTCACCGCCGTGGTCTCCCAGCTGGAGGAGGGCGTGGTGGTGATCGCGCGCGGCGGCATCGTGGAATCGGCCAACCCGGCCGCGCTGCGCATCTTCGGCGCCAGCGAGCACGCCGACGAGGTCGTCGGCCACGACATCGAGGACCTGCCGCTGGTGCTGCTCGACGCCAACAGCAAGCCCATGCCGGTCACCGAGCACCCGATGGCGCGCACACTGGCCACCGGCGAGCCGTTCACCGGCTACGTCTTCGGCGTCGACCGTCGCGACGGGCAACGGCGCTGGCTCAGCGGCAGCAGCAGACTGCTCAACCCCGGCGACCGCTACTCCTCGGTGGTCTCCTCCTTCTCCGACATCACCGAGTTCCGCGCCAGCCGCCGCCAGCTCGAGTACCAGGCCACCCACGACTCGCTGACCGGGCTGGCCAACCGCTCGCTGATCCTCTCGCAGCTGGCCGGGGCGCTGGCCGCCACCAGCGACGACCTGCCGGTGACCACGGTGCTGTTCATCGACCTCGACGAGTTCAAGTCGATCAACGACTCGCTCGGCCACTCGACCGGCGACACCGTGCTGCAGATCGTCGCCCAGCGCCTGCAGCGCGCGCTGCGCTCGGGCGACCAGATCGGCAGGCTCGGCGGCGACGAGTTCCTGGTGCTGCTGGCCCAGGCGCCGGGCAGTACCGACATCGACGCCATCGTGGCCGGTCTGCGCGCCACCCTGGCCGAGCCGATCATCGCCAACGGGCATCGCATCGAGGTGCGGGCCTCCATCGGCGGCACCGCGCTGGCCCTCGGCGATCCGCGCAGTCCCGAAGAGGTGTTGCACGACGCCGACGTGGCGATGTACCGGGCCAAGCCGCCCGGGCAGCGCGACCGCTACGGCAGCGGCCCGCATCGCGGCATGGATTCCTCGCACGTGTGCTGACCGCCCGCGCGTGCGCTGATACGCCCGGCCGCCGCGGCGCAAGGCCGGTCACATCGCGACCACGGTGACGGCGGGAGCGGTGCGCGCCCAGTAGACTCGACAGTTCTGTTTTCCGCCGCGCCGACATCTCGCGCACGGCGCTGCCCAGCGGACAGCGGCATCGAGAAGGAGTGCACAGTGCCCGACCGCCTCACCCAGGCCGCCGACAGAACTGGCGCCGGTCGAACCGACGCCGCAGGCCACCGAGACGGCGCCACCGGCGCCACCGCCGAGCGCGACCGCGAGATCGCCCACGAGCAGCGGTATCTGACCGTGCTCTACGACCGGCTCGACGCCATGCGCGCTTACACCGAGAACCGCCTGCGCACGGTGCTGCTGGAGAACAGCGGCGCCCCGCAGGCCCGCAGCGAGCGCGAGTCGTTCACCCAGCTCTACACCGAGGAGCTGGCCAAGTTCGACGCCGCCGAGCACGGCCTGTGTTTCGGCCGCATCGATCTGGCGGCCGAGGACGAGGAGCCGCGCTACATCGGCAGGATGGGCATCCTCGACGAGCGCGACGACTACGCCACGCTGCTGCTGGACTGGCGCGCGCCGATGGCCCGACCGTTCTACCTGGCCACCACCGCGGCCCCGGACGGGGTGACCAGGCGCCGCCACATCCGCACCCGCAACCGTTCGGTCACCGCGATCACCGACGAGTACCTGGACCTCGAGGCCGCCCAGCGCGCGGGCCACATCGAGGCGGACGGCGGGGTCGGCAGCGAGAGCGCGCTGTTGACCGCCCTGAACGCCGCCCGCACCGGGCACATGACCGACATCGTCGAGACCATCCAGAGCGAGCAGGACGCGATCATCCGCTCCGAGCACAAGAGCGTGCTGGTGGTGCAGGGCGGTCCCGGCACCGGCAAGACCGCGGTGGCGCTGCACCGGGCGGCCTATCTGCTCTACAACTACCGCCAGCAGCTGGCCAAGTCGGGCGTGCTGATCGTCGGGCCGAACGCCACCTTCCTGGACTACATCGGCCAGGTGCTGCCCTCCCTCGGCGAGACCGGCGTGCTGCTGTCCACCATCGGCGATCTGTACCCGGGTGTGAAGGCCACCCGCACCGATTCGCTGCGCGCGGGTGAGATCAAGGGCTCGCTGCGCATGCTCGAGGTGCTCAAGCAGGCCGTGCGCGAGCGCCAGGAGGTGCCCGCCCAGCCGATCACACTGAGTTTCGACGGCTATCCGGTGACGCTGGACAAGAAGATCGCCACCAAAGCACGCGGGCGGGCCCGCTCCTCGCGCCGCCCGCACAACCTGGCCAGGCCGATCTTCGCCAACTCGGTCATCGACGCGCTCACCGAGCAATTGGCGCAGACCATGGGCGCCGACCTGTCCGGCGGCCCGAGCCTGCTCAGCCGCGCCGACCTGGCCGAGATCCGCGACGAGATGAAGTCCGATCCGGCGGTGCAGGCCGCCATCGGCGCGCTGTGGCCGATCCTCACCCCGCAGCAGGTGCTCGCCGACCTGCTCGCCGACCAGGCCCGGCTCGACAAGGCGGCCCGCTCGCTCGAGCCAGAGGAGCGCGCCGAACTGCTGCGCCCTGACACCGGCGAGTTCAGCGCCGCCGACGCCCCGCTGCTCGACGAGCTGGCCGAGCTGCTCGGGGTCGACGACGCCGAGGAGCGCGAACGCGCCCGTCGCCGCTGGCGGGCCAAGATCGCCGAGGCGCAGGACGCGCTGGACATCCTCACCGGCTCGGCCCCGCAGGACCTCGAGGACGACCTCGACCCGGAGATCCTCATGGCCTACGACCTGATCGACGCCACCCAGCTGGCCGAACGCCAGGACGTGCGGGCCAGGCTGACCGCCGCCGAGCGCGCGGCGGGCGACCGCACCTGGACCTACGGGCACGTGATCGTGGACGAGGCGCAGGAGCTGTCGGAGATGGCGTGGCGGATGGTCATGCGCCGCATCCCGAACCGGTGGATGACGGTGGTGGGCGACGTGGCCCAGACCGGCGACCCGGCAGGCACCTCGTCGTGGCAGGAGGTGCTGGAGCCGTATGTGGCCAAGCGCTGGAAGCTGACCGAGCTGACCGTCAACTACCGCACCCCCGCGGAGATCATGGCGGTGGCCGCCGACGTGCTGGCCGCCATCGACCCCGCCGCGGGCGTGCCGCGCTCGGTGCGCGAATCCGGGCACGTGCCGGTCGCACACCGGGTCCGGCGCGAGGAGCTGCCCGCCCGGGTGTCCGAGGTGGTGACGCGGCGACACGGGCCGGGGACCACGGCGGTGATCGCGCCCGCCGACACGGTCGCCGATCTGGCCGAGCTGGACGGGGAGTCGGTGCGGGTGCTGACCGTGCAACAGGTCAAGGGCCTGGAGTTCGACGACGTGGTGCTGGTCGAGCCCGCCGGATTGCTCACCGAATCGCCGCGCGGGCTCAACGATCTGTACGTGGCGCTGACCCGCGCCACCCAGCGGTTGATCGTGGTGCACAGCGCGGAGCTGCCCGAGGTGCTCGATCGGCTGAACCGCCCGGCGGACTGACCGCGCTCCCGGAGACGGGCTCCGCTCCGCACCCCGGTCGAGCGGGGGGGCGAAGCGGAGGACGGCGGACTCAGCGCACGGTGTGGACGA
>NZ_JARWRU010001276.1 GCF_029867845.1 Nocardia farcinica
CGGCCGCGCCCGTTCCGCGCGCCCCCCGGCGCGGGGGGGGGCCGGGCGGGGGCCCCGCGCGGGGGCGTCGCCGCCCCCCCCCGCCGCCCCGGGGGGGGCCACGGCCAGGTACGGATTGGCCGAGCCGTCGCCGCCGCGCAGCTCGACACGGTTGCTGTCCGGCACCCGCAGGTACTGGGTGCGGTCGTTGCCGCCGTAGGTGGCGTAGCGCGGCGACCAGGTGGCGCCGCTGGAGGTGGAGGTGGCGCCGATCCGCTTGTAGGAGTTGACCGTCGGGGCCAGCACGGCCTGCAGGGCGCAGGCATGCTCGAGGATGCCCGCGATGGCCGCGTAGGCGGTGGCGGACAGGCCGAGCCCGCGCGAATCGGCGGCGTCCGGGAACAGCGAGCCCTTGCCGTTCCACAGCGACAGGTGCAGGTGCATGCCGGAACCGGTGCGATCGGTGAACGGCTTGGGCATGAAGGTGGCGCGCATCCCGCGCTTCTCGGCGATCACCGACAGCAGGTAGCGGGCGGTGATCACGCGGTCGGCGGTGGTCATCGCGTCGGCGTAGTCGAAGTTCTGCTCGAACTGGCCGTTGGCGTCCTCGTGGTCGCTGGCGTAGTTGCCCCAGCCGAGGGTGTTCATGGCCGCGGAGACCTCGGTCAGGTGGTCGTACATGCGGGTCACGTCGCGGGCGTCGTAGCAGGGCTGGGCGCTGGTGTCGGCGCGGTCGGCGGTGCGCAGCGCGCCCCCGGAATCGCGGTCGACCAGGAAGTATTCGATCTCCGCGCCGACATTGACGGTCATGCCGCGCTCGGCGGCGCGGGCCAGGCTCGCGGCGAGCACATTGCGCGGGGCGAACGGCCACGGCTTGCCGTCGACGTGGGGATCGCAGTGCACGATCGCCAGGCCGGGGCGGATGAACGGGATGGGGGTGAAGGTGGAGACGTCCGGGATCGCGATCAGGTCGGGATCACGCGGCTGCTGTCCCATGGTGCCCGCCGCGTAGCCGGCGAAACCGGCGCCGTCGGTGGCGAGCCGGGCGGCGGCCGCCACCGGGACCAGCTTGGCGCAGGGCTTGCCCGCCAGGGTGACGAACAGCGCGAGGATGTAGGTGGTGCCGGTGGCGCGGGCGATCTCGGTGAGGGCGTCGGCGGTGTCGGGGACCGGTGCGAGTGCGGTGTCGAAGGCCATCGTGGCTCCAGGGTGCGAATGGTTCTCGGTCGGGAGGTCGGCGGATCGGGGGTCGGAACGGGTGGTGCTCAGCGCATTTCGCCCGCCCCTTCGTAGGGGTTGAGGCTGACCAGCAGGTCGCCCTCGGCGAAGCGCTCGTAGCGGAAGTCGCGCGGGTCCACGTTCGGCAGGTCCGTGGCGCCCTTGGTGAGCAAATCGGCGGCCAGCCTGCCGACGGCGGGGGAGATCTTGAAGCCGTGGCCGGAGAATCCCGCCGCCAGGAACAGGCCATCGGCCGGGGAGGGGCCGATGACCGGGTTGTAGTCGGCGGTCACGTCGTAGGCGCCGACATAGGAGCCGGTGATACGCGGGTCGGGCATGTCGGGCAGCCGGTGGCCGAGCTTGCCGACGACCGTGTCGATGGTCGACTCGTCGGCGCGGTTGACGTAGTTGTCCGGGTCGATGTATTCCGGCGCGCTGTGGTCGGAATTGCCCGCCAGGATCTCGCCGTTGGGTTCGCGGCACAGATACGACAGCCCCGCCAGGTCGGAGAGCACCGGCACGACCGGGGTCGGCTCGCCCTGGTCGACCAGCACCAGTTGCGCGCGCTGGGCCCTGATGTCGATCTCCACGCCCGCGGTGGCCGCCAGGGCGGGGGTCCACGGTCCGGCCGCGAGCACGACCGTGCCCGCGTGGATCCGCGTGCCGTCGGCCAGTGTGACGCCGTGCACCCTGCCCGAGGCGTCCTGGAGCAGGCCGGCCACCGGGGTGGACTGGCGGATGCGCACGCCGAGCCTGCGGGCCGCGGCGGCGAATCCCATGCCGGCAAGGTAGGCGTCGCCGCGTCCGCCCAGCGGCTCGTAGGCGAGCAGGGCGAAGTCGTCGAGACGCAGACCCGGCCACAGCTGGGCCATCTCGTCGTGGGTGATGAAGTGGGTGGCGATGCCGAGGCTCTGCATCATCGCGATGTTGGCGCGCAGCGGTTCGACATTGTTGTCGCCGACGCCGACGACATAGCCGCACTGCTGGAAGCCGAGATCGTCGTCGAGGATCTCGGCGGCGTTGGTGAAGAAGTCCACGCCGTACCAGGACATGGCCGCCAGCGAGGGCGTGCCGTAGTGGCAGCGCACCACACCGCTGGATTTGCCGGTCATCCCGGAGCAGAGTGTGCCGCGTTCGAGTACCAGGACGTCGGTCTCGCCCCGCTCGGCCAGCGCCCAGGCGATGGCCAGTCCTTCCAGGCCACCGCCGACGACGACGTAGCTGTGCGTTTCTGTCATTCCCCGCTCCGCTGCTCGGTGTCCGTGCGCGTTGCCTCGACGAAAGAGCCCGGTGTCAGAGCCCTGTGTCATCGAGTGAGCCCGCTGTTTCATGTAGTGAATTGCTGTCGAACAACATGAAACAGCTCCTAGATGACGGCAGCATTACGGCGAGGTCAGTTCCATGTGTCGCGGCTCGTCTGGGGGAACGGGCTGCCGGGCGTCGGAAGCTGGGGGTTCGTCCCAGTCCTGTTAACAGGAATGTCACCCGCATGCATCCGTCGGCAACCTTTCCGGTCGTCTACTGGGAAACCGGGACTGTTCACCACTGAGAGACTCCATCTCTCGGGGCTGACCTGATGATGAGGGAAAGATGACAGAAGCGATCGCTGCGGCTGATACCGCATGGATTCTGGCGGCCTGTGCCGCCGTGGGCATCATGGTGCCCGGCCTCGCCATGTTCTACGGCGGCATGGTCAGCATCAAGAACACGCTGAACATGGCCATGATGACCTTCGGCGCCTTCGCCCTGGTCGGCGTGCTGTGGATCATCTTCGGTTACTCGGCCACGCTGGGTGACTCGATCGGCGGCATCGGCCTGCTCGGCAACCCCTTCGAGTACTTCGGCTCCTCCGAGTTGCTCGCCGCCCCCGCCGAGCCCGGCCTGCCGCCCGCGCTGGTGGCCGGCTTCCAGCTGCTGTTCGCGGCCATCACCGTCGCGCTGATCTCCGGCGCGGTCGCCGACCGCATGAAGTTCGGCGCGTGGATGCTGTTCGCCGGCGTGTGGGCCACCCTGGTCTACTTCCCGGTCGCGCACTGGGTGTTCGCCTTCGACTCCGCCGACGGCTCGGTCCTCGGCGGCTGGATCGCCAACAAGCTGGGCGCGATCGACTTCGCCGGTGGCACCGCGGTGCACATGAACGCGGGCGTCGCGGCGCTGGCGCTGGTCCTGGTGCTCGGCAAACGCGGCACCTTCCCCAATCCGCCCCGCCCGCACAGCCTTCCGCTGACCATGCTGGGCTCCGGCATCCTGTTCTTCGGCTGGTTCGGCTTCAACGGCGGTTCGGCGCTGGCGGCCGGTAACGGCGCCGGTGTGGTCGTGCTCAACACCATCGCCGCGGCGTGTGCGGGCATCTGCGCCTGGCTGCTGGTGGAGAAGCTGCGCCAGGGGCACGCCACCTCGCTGGGCGCCAGCTCGGGTCTGATCGCCGCCCTGGTCGGCATCACCCCCGCCTGTGGCGCCGTCTCGCCGGTCGGCGCGCTCATCGTCGGCGCGGCCTCGGGCGCGATCTGCTGCCTGGCCGTGTCCATGAAGTTCCGTCTCGGCATCGACGACTCGCTCGACGTGGTCGGCATCCACCTGGTCGGCGGCATCATCGGCACCCTGCTGATCGGCTTCCTCGCCGTGCCCGAGGCGCCCAACGAGGCCGCGGGCCTGTTCTACGGCGGCGGCGTGGACGTGCTGTGGCGTCAGACCGTCGCGGTGATCGCGGTGTTCGCCTACACCTTCGTGGTCACCATCGTCATCGCCAAGGTGCTCGACATGGTGATGGGCCTGCGCGTGCCCGCCGAGCACGAGGCCGACGGCCTGGACGCGGTCATCCACGGCGAGTCCGCCTGGGTGATGGAGACCGCCACCCTCACCGCCGTCGCGGCCACCCCGGCGGCCGCCGTCGCCGCCGCCGAGGCCATCACCGCCGAGGCCATCACCGCCGAGGCCGTCGCCGCCGACGCCGCAGAGGAGCCGAAGGCCGACGCGGAGAAGACGGAGGAGAAGGAAGAGGAGACCGCCAAGCCCGCGGGCTGAGCCACCGCGGGACATCCGGCTGGTGCGCTGCCGCCGGGTGATCGGCGGCAGCGCATCGTGAACG
>NZ_JARWRU010001277.1 GCF_029867845.1 Nocardia farcinica
TCACTGAGCAGCCCGAGATAGCCCGGCGGCAGCGGCAGTGCCGTGAAGTGACGGCGGTCGGTGCGCCTGCGCGGGAACATCGCGCTCATCTCCACCTCCAGCCCGGTCGCGCGAAGGGAGACAATCCGGATCGAGGCCAGATGGTCGGGATCGGCCGGATCGGGCACGCGGGTCACCACCGTCGCCCAGCCCATCGCCGCGAACGCCACGGTGAGATGGTGCAGCGCCGCCCCGCAACTGATCACCACATCGCGCAGATCAGGATCGGTGTGCGGCAGGGCCCGCTCGGTGTCGAGGAACAGCTGGATGGCGTTGCGGTCGACACGCCAGCGCCACGGCTGGATGTTGTGCACCGACGGCGCCTGCCCGGCCAACGCGAGCGCCGCGGCGATCGTCGTGTCGTCGGGCCGTCCGCGCAGCATCAACCGTCCTTCGTCGCAAGGTCTCGTCACCGTCGCAGACCTGCGGACCGAGCGGTAAGGGCCCCATGACACCGATCAAGGGGACTTCCGTTGCCGATTCTCCCTGACCTGTGACATCGCTTTTCCGCACTTGATCGGCCTGCGTAGGCTGGGCGCATCGACAGAAGGGACTCAGGCGATGGTCAAGGTGTTTCTGGTCGACGATCACGCCATCGTGCGGCGTGGCGTCGCCGACCTCATCGACGCCGAAGCCGACATGGAAGTGGTCGGTGAGGCCGGCGACGCGGCGCAGGCGCTGGCGCGCATACCCGCACTCGACCCCGACGTGGCGGTGCTGGACGTGCGCCTGCCCGACGGCAACGGCATCGAGCTGTGCCGGGAGCTGCTCTCCCACGGCGGCAAGCTCAAGTGCCTGATCCTGACCTCCTTCACCGACGAGCAGGCCATGCTCGACGCCATCCTCGCCGGGGCGAGCGGCTACGTCGTCAAGGACATCGGCACCACCGACCTGGTCGACGCCGTGCGCGCGGTCGGGGCGGGCAAGTCCCTGCTCGACAACCGCGCCGCCGCGGCCCTGATGGCCAAGCTGCGCGCCGAGGCCGAGGCCGACACCGGCCCGCTGGCCAGCCTCACCGAGCAGGAACGCACCCTGCTGTCGCTGCTCGGCGAGGGCCTGACCAACCGTCAGATCGCGGGCAGGATGTTCCTGGCGGAGAAGACGGTCAAGAACTACGTCTCGCGTCTGCTCACCAAACTCGGTGTCGAGCGGCGCACGCAGGCCGCGGTGCTGGCGGCCAAACTCGAAC
>NZ_JARWRU010001278.1 GCF_029867845.1 Nocardia farcinica
GACCTGCTCGATGATCTCGTCGGCCGGGGTGGTGCGGGGATTGGTCACCACGCCGAGCATCCGCTTGGCCTGGTCGTAGTAGGGGGCCAGCTCGCCGCGCCAGTCGGTGATGTGGGCCCACTGCCGGTCGGCGTAGAAGGCGGGCAGCGGCTCGTAGAGGGTGTTGCCGTAGATGAGCGAGCCGCCGCCGACGCCCGCGCCGGAGAACACCGCGCACTTGCCGAGGATGCTGATCGCCTGCGGGCCGGTCATGCCGAGCTTCGGCGCCCAGATGGACTTGCGCAGGTTCCAGTTGGTCTTAGGCAGATCCTCCGCGTTCCAGCGCCTGCCCGCCTCCAGCACGCCGACCCGATAGCCCTTCTCGGTCAGTCGCAGCGCGCTGACGCTGCCGCCGAAACCGGAGCCGATCACCACCACGTCGTAGTCGAACTCGGCCATGTCCGTCCCTCTCGCTCACCTGTGGATTCGATGAGATGCTTTCATAGTCATTCTTTCACCGTCGTGGTTGTGGCGAAAAGCAACCGGGGAACGGCCGACGGCGTGCCCGGATGGCGTGCCGGAGGCCGGGTGCGGTAAGCACAGCGGATGACCACCGACGCCGCCGACCGGATCCTGACCGTCCCCAACGCGCTCAGCGTGCTGCGCCTGGTCGGCGTGCCGGTCTTCCTGTGGCTGATGCTGGTCGAACACGCCGACGGCTGGGCCTTCGCGCTGCTGATCGCCAGCGGCCTCACCGATTTCCTCGACGGCAAGCTGGCCCGCCTGCTCGACCAGGGCTCCCGGCTCGGCGCGATCCTCGACCCGTTCGTCGACCGGCTGTTCCTGGTCACCACCCTGGCGGCCTTCGTGGCGCGCGGGCTGCTGCCCTGGTGGGTGGCCGTGCTGCTGATCGGGCGCGACGTGGTGCTGGCGCTGCTGCTGCCCATCTACCGCCGCCGTGAGCTCGACCCGCCCGAGGTGATCTACCTCGGGAAAGCCGCCACCTTCGCGCTCATGTCGGCGCTGCCGTGGCTGCTGGCGGGGCAGATGGATTGGCCGCTGGACGGATTCGGCGCGGCCTTCGGTGCGGCACTGTTGATCTGGGGCACGGTGGTCTATCTGTGGACCGGCCTGCTGTACGCGGGCAAGGCGGTCGCGGTGGCGCGCGCGATACCGGCTGTGCGGCACCGTCACCCGTAGCGGATAAGGTTGCGTGCAACGTTCACGACGGAAAGGACGCCACGTGGCACTGACCCCCGAGGATCTGCGCTACACCGAGGAACACGAGTGGGTACGCCGGATCGGCCCCACGCGGGTGCGTGTCGGCATCACCGACTACGCGCAGTCCCAGCTCGGCGACGTCGTGTTCGTTCAACTACCGGACGTGCCCCGCACGGCCGAGGCGGGGGAGAGCGTCGCCGAGGTGGAATCGACCAAGAGCGTTTCCGACATCTACGCGCCTCTCGCCGCGAAAATCGTTGTGGTGAACGAGGAATTGTCCGCCGCGCCGGAGACGGTGAACGCCGATCCGTACGGGGCCGGATGGCTGTTCGAGGCCGAGGTGGAGGACGTGTCCGCGCTCGACATCACACTCGGTGAACTGCTGGATGCGGCAGGTTATCAAGGAGTTATCGGGGGCTGAATCGGCCTTCCCGGTTCCCCCTGCACGGGCGGCCCCCGGCAGGGTACGGTCAAAGCCAACGGATCAGTCGGCGCGTTCGCGCGGGCATTCTGCCGACACGGACTCGTGTCGACCCAAGCATCACCTGCTTGCATGGATAATCAGGTTCGAGGAGGAGAGAAACGGTGAGCGAGAACAAAGACCCGGGTTACCAGGAGACCGCGGCCGAGACGACGTCGGTCTTCCGCGCGGATTTCCTGAACGAGGTCGACGCGTCGCGCTCCGAGCAGGCCGGCGAACCGCCGGTCCAGGGGGTCGAGGGCCTACCGGCGGGAGCCGCTCTCCTGGTCGTCAAGCGCGGACCCAACGCGGGGTCGAGGTTTCTGCTGGATCAGCCCACCACCTCGGCGGGTCGCCATCCCGACAGCGACATCTTCCTCGACGACGTCACCGTCAGCAGGCGGCACGCGGAGTTCCGTCAGGACGACGGCACCTTCCAGGTGGTCGACGTGGGCAGCCTGAACGGCACCTACGTCAACCGGGAGCCGGTGGACTCCTCCGAGTTGCAGAACGGTGACGAGGTACAGATCGGCAAGTTCCGCCTGGTTTTCCTGACCGGACCGCGCGCGCAGGCGAACGAGTCCTCGGCAGGCGCCGGGAGCCTGTGACGCTGCCTCACCAGGCGGCGGTGTCGGGCGGTGTCGGTCTCAGGAGCGGTGTCGCCCGGAACAGGCTGGGGGACGGGAAGGGCTAGGCGACGGTGAGTGGTGCGGCGCAGTGGGCACGCGGAGGCATGTCGATCGGTTCCGTG
>NZ_JARWRU010001279.1 GCF_029867845.1 Nocardia farcinica
GGGCGCGCCCGCCCCCCGCCCCCCCCCCATGGCGCGCCCCCCGCGTCGTCGCGGGGCGGCGGGGGCCCGCCCCTACCCCGGGCGCCCGCGACCGGGGACTCGGGGGCCGGGTGACTGCCTGGTATTCGCTCGGCGCACACGCGTGCGGAGGCGGATACCACCGTCGGTGGGCGCCTAGCGGGCAGCCACCTCACATGTCCTGGAATTCATTCCTCGAACCACCTCCTTCCCTGTGTACCGACGAAACTAGTCCTGGAGGCGCGGGGCGGCAACGTATTTTCCTCGACCGCGTCCGGGGGGCGTTTCCGCTGGTCGAGCAGGCATGGGCGCTCAGACCGCGGCGGTGACGGTGACCCGGCAGGGCGGTTCGACGCGAACGAGGGTGTCGGCGCGGTGGCCCGCCGGGAGCTGGTGGGTGACCACGACGACCGTGCGCTCCGGCGCGACCAGGCCCGAGTCCACGTCGAGCAGGGCGCGCAGCAGGTCGGCGCCCGCGTCGGCCTCCATGTGCTCGGTCGGCTCGTCGAGCAGCAGCACCCGGGCCGGGGAGACCAGGGCCCGGGCGAGCAACAGCCGCCTGCGCTGACCGCCCGAAACCGCCGCCGCGCCGCCGACCAGGTCGGTGTGCACGCCATCGGGCAGGGCGTCGAGCCAGTCGCCGAGGCCGACCCGGCGCAGGGCCCGCTCGGCCTGCTCCCCGGTCAGGTCGCCGCGGGCCACGCGCAGGTTCTCCAGCACGCTGGTGCCGAACAGGTGCGCGTCCTCGGCGAAGAACATGATCCCGGCCGCGCGGGCGGCGGTGGCGTCGCCCAGCAGCCCGGCCCAGGACATCAGCAGGGTGGACTTGCCCGCGCCGGAGGGGCCGACCACGGCGATGCGGCGGCCCTGCGGGAGCGGCGGCAGGTCCGCCGGGAGATCGACCGGCCCGTCCGCGGCGCAGACGCCTTCGGCCTGTTCGATGCGGGCGAGAGCGGCGCGGGCCGTGGTGATCGCGCGTGCCGCGGCGGGCAGCGCTGTCATGGCCTCGAAGGAGGACAGCGGCAGCAGCACCAAAACGGTCAGCGCCATGGGCGTCATCGCGCCGGGCAGACCACCGCCGGGACCGTAGACGGCGACGCCGACCAGCAGCGCGCCCAGCACGCTCACGCCCATGGCCAGCGGAGTGGCGGCGGCCGACCAGGCGGTGCGGGCGGCGGCGGAGTCCTCGGCCGCCACGGCGCGCACGGCGTGGTCGCGGGCGGCGGCCACGGTCTCGTCCAGCCGGCCCGCCACCCGCAGTTCGGGGGCGTGGTCGAGGACGGTGAGGGCGCGGGCGGTGAACTCGGCACGATCGGCGCGCACGGCGAGTTCGGCCGCGCGGGCGGCGCGCGCCGACAGCCACGGGCCGAGCACACCGGAGACGGCCAGCGCGGCGGCCAGCACCACCGCCGCCACGGGAGAGATGAAGGCGATGG
>NZ_JARWRU010001280.1 GCF_029867845.1 Nocardia farcinica
GATCTGCCCTGAGACGACGACAGAGGCGGGGGCCCCGGGGGGCCCCCGGCGGGGGGGGAGGGGGGGGGGGGGGCGCGCGCCCCCCACACCCCCCCCCCCCCCCCCCCCCCCCCCCCCCCCCCCCCCCGCCCCGCGCGGGCGCCGGCCCGCCCCCCCCCCCCCCCCCCCCCCCCCCCCCCCCCCGGTCTCACCAGTCGTTCTCGGTGTAGCGGATGATGCCGCGCAGGTTCTTGCCGTCGAGCATGTCCTGGTAGCCCTGGTTGATCTCCTCCAGCGAGTAGCTGCGGGTGACCATGTCGTCCAGGTTCAGCTGGCCCGACTTGTACAGCGAGAGCAGGTGCGGGGCGTCCTGGCGGGCGTTGCCGCCGCCGAAGATGCAGCCCTTCACCGTCTTCTGCAGCATCGACAGCAGGAAGGTGTTCATCTTGACGTCGCCTGCGTCCATGCGGCCCATCGAGGTGACAACGAGGGTGCCGCCCTTGCTGGTGAGGATCAGGCCCTCTTCGACGTAGTCGCCGTGCATCTCGCCCATGGTCAGGATGACCTTGTCGGCCATGCGACCCTCGGTGGCCTCCATCAGCGGCACGATGGCCTCGGCCATGCTGGCGTAGGTGTGGGTGGCGCCGAACTTCTGCGCCTGCTCCAGCTTCCACGGCACGGGGTCGATCGCGACGACCTTGGACGCGCCGGAGAGCACCGCGCCCTGCAGCGCGCTCATGCCGACGCCGCCGATGCCCGCGACCACCACGGTGTCACCGGGCATGACGTTGGCGACGTGGGTGGAGGAGCCGAAACCGGTGGGCACGCCGCAGCCGACGAGACAGGCGACCTCGAACGGGATCTCGGGGTCGATCTTGACCACCGAGGTGTGGTGCACGGTCATGTACGGGGCGAAGGTGCCGAGCAGGCACATCGGGATGACGTTCTCCCCGCGCGCCTGGATGCGGTAGGTGCCGTCGCTGATGGCCTGGCCCATGAGCAGGCCCGCGCCGAGGTCACACAGGGCCATCTGCCCCTTCACACAGGCCGGACAGCGGCCGCAGGCGGGGATGAACGACAGGATCACATGGTCGCCGACCTGCAGATCGGAGGGCACGTTCGGGCCGAGCTTGGTGATGACGCCCGCGCCCTCGTGTCCGCCCATCACCGGGTAGCCCGGCATGGGCGTAGCGCCGGTGACGATGTGGTGGTCGGAATGGCACATACCGGCGGTCTCCATCCGGATCTGCACCTCGCCTGCCACCGGGTCGCCGATCTCGATCTCTTCCACCGACCACGGCTGGTCGATCCCCCACAGGATCGCGCCCTTCGTCTTCATTCCAGTCGACCTCTCGCGTGCACAGTGCTTCAATGTGACAGCACCCACACTACGAGATAAGTGGAACCCGTTCTAGTCCCACCCGGAAAAATCATTGCCCGGGGTAATAAACCAGGCCGAACATGTTCCAGAAATTCGAGCCGCGCCGCGATCGGGCCGCCGCGTTCTGCGGCGAGGTCAGCCGCGCACGTCGTGGACGTGGTGCACCAGATCGTGCAGGAAATAGCGCGCCAGCGAGTCCACCGTGAAGGTCGAGCCGTCGCCGCGCCGGGCGCGCAGGCCGCGCCGATCCGGCGGCACCGAGGCGAAGGCTGCCGCCACGGCGGCCGCGGCCTCGGTGAGCTGCTCGGCGACCTCGGCCGGGTCCTGTTCGTGGTAGCGATCGGCGACGGCGGTGGCGTCCTGGTCCCAGGCGGCGAAGGCCGGCACGTCGTCCGCCGCCTCCGCCCGGCCGGGCGCCGGACCACCACCGCCCGTGACGGGATCGGCGATCCCCGGATCGAAGGCGGGGATGCCGGGATCGACGGGGGTGCGGCCGGTGATCACCGCGACGCGGAGGACGAAGACCCGGCACACGTCACGCACGTGCGCCGCGTACTCCGTCGGCGACCATGTGTCCAGCCGGGGCCGCTGCCGCGCGTCGGGCCGGTTCAGCGCCGCGCGCAGACGATCCGCGTTGGCCCGCGCGGCGGCGGGCACCGCGTCGTAGTCGACGACAGCGGCGTCGTAGCCGCACTCGGGACAGGGGCGTTCCAGCACCCAGGTCCAGTCCTTCACATCGGGGACGATCGCCATGCCTCGACGGTAGTACGGCCCCGACTCAGGCCATCAGCCGCTGGGCCCGGTCGAACAGCTCCAGGGTGATCGCGTGCAGGAAGTCGCCGGTCTCCTTGGGCGCCTTGCCCGCGAACGCGCGCGCGTGAGTGCCCTCGAGCACGATGCCCAGCTTGAAGCAGGCCAGCACGGTGTACCAGTCCACCGCGCTCAGGTCACGGCTGGAGAAGCTGCCGTAGTGCTCGACCATCTCCTCGGCCGTGGGCAGTCCACCCGCCGCGCCGAGCCTGCCGATCAGCGCGGCGCCGGTGGTCCCCGGCTCGGGGCGGGTGGCGATCTGCCAGCCCAGATCGAGCAACGGGTCGCCGATGGTGGACATCTCCCAGTCGACCAGCGCGGCGACCTCGGGGCCGTCGTAGCTGAACATGATGTTGGCCAGGTGGCAGTCGCCGTGCAGGATGCCGGGCCGCCACTCGGTCGGCCGGTTGCGCTCCAGCCATTCGCCGACCTTCTCGATGCCGGGAATGTCCGGGCCCGGGTAGCCCTTGTTGCTCGCGTAGGACTCCAGCTCGGCCATCCAGCGCGGCACCTGGCGCTCCAGGAAGCCCTCCGGCTTGCCGTAGCCCTCCAGGCCGATCTCCTTGTAGTCCAGCTCACCGAGGCGGGCGATGGCCTCGACCGCCGACAGGCCCATGCCGCGCCGGATCTCGGCGTCGCCCGCGTGCAGGGCGGGCAGCTCGGTCTGCGGATTGAAGCCCTCGATGGGCTCCATGAGGTAGAAGTACACGCCGAGGACGGACTCGTCGGGAGCGGCGGCGATCACCCGTGGCGCCTTGACGTCGGTGCCGTTGAGCGCGCCGAGCAGGCGGGCCTCGCGCTTGATCACCTCGTTGCTCTTCGGCCGCAGATGCTTGGGCCCGCGGCGCAGCACGAAGGTGCGCCCGCCCCGGACGAAGCGCAGCATGATGTTCTGCGTGCCGCCACCGAGCGGGGTCACCTCCTCGAATTCGCCACCGGGAAGCCCCTGCTCTTCCATCCACTTCCCGACGATCGCGAAATCGACGACGTCACGATCCACCTCGACCGGCTGCGCTACAGACATGCCTGACATTGTGCACCACGGTCCCCGAGGAACTGAAGGCATCCGACAACAGTTGCCGGCCGGTGGCCGGGCGTAGGGTTGCGCACACCATGCGCACGCTGTTGATCGACAACTACGATTCGTTCACCTACAACCTGTATCAGCTGATCAGCGAGGTGAACGGCACCGAACCGACGGTCGTGCGCAACGACGAGTTCACCGACATCGCCGCGCTCGGGCTGGCCGACTACGACAACATCGTCATCTCCCCCGGCCCCGGCCGCCCCGACCGCCCGCGCGACGTCGGCCTGTCCGCCGCGGTGATCGCCGCCGCCACCCAACCGCTGCTCGGCGTCTGCCTCGGCCACCAGGCCCTCGTGGTCGCCGCGGGCGGCCGGGTCGAGCGCGCGCCGCGACCGCGCCACGGCTACCTCGACCGCGTCGCGCACGACGGCCGCGACCTGTTCGCCGGCCTGCCGCAGGACTTCACCGCCGTGCGATACCACTCCCTGGCCGCCCTCCGCCCGCTGCCTGCATGCCTGGAGATCACCGCCAGGACCGGCGACGGCGTGATCATGGGTGTGCGCCACCGGGATCGGCCCCAGTGGGGCGTGCAGTTCCATCCCGAGTCCGTCGAGAGCGAGCACGGGGCGGCGCTGCTGCGCAATTTCGCCGCCCTCACCGTGGCCGGGCGCACGGGCACACCCGCCGCCTCGCATCCGCGGGCGAACACCGCTCCGCCGCGATCGACCACTGATCGGGCGCTCGCCGCCGCGGCGCGGCCGGAGGGGGCGACACGTCGCGGGGTGTCCGTCGTGGCGGGCCCCGCGGCCGTGACCTCCCTCCGCCGCCCGCGGATCCATCACGAGATCGTCGATCGCGCTGTGGACACCGAGGCCGCCTTCGTGCGCCTGCACGCCCATTCCCCGACCGCCTTCTGGCTCGACAGCGAGCACGTCGAGCCCGGCTTGGACCGGTTCTCCTTCCTCGGCGACGCGAGCGGCCCGCTGGCCGAGGTGGTGCGCTATCGGGTCGGCGAGGGCGCCGTGACGGTGCGCGACGCCGACGGCGCCGAGCGCCGCGTCCCCGGCGACGTCCTCGGTTACCTGTCGCGGCAACTGCGCGACCGCCGGGTCGAACTCCCCGATCTGCCATTCGATTTCGGGTGCGGCTATGTCGGCTATCTCGGCTACGAGATCAAGGCCGACTGCGGCGCCACGGCCGTCCACCGCGCCCCAGCCCCGGACGCCCAGTGGATCTTCGCCGACCGCCTGATCGCCGTGGACCACGTGGCCGGCCGCACCCATCTGCTGGCGCTGAGCGACCCCGGCGATCCGCGCGCGGGCGACGACCACGCCCGGCGGTGGCTGCGGGACACCCGTGCGGTCCTGGACACGCTGCCCTCCTGGGCGAACCCACCCGAACTGCGCGTCGAGGCCGACCTCGACGCGGTGGCCGCCGGGCTCACCCGCGGTCGCGGTCGCTATCTCGCCGACATCGCCACCTGCCTCGAGCGGCTGCGGGCGGGCGAGTCCTACGAGATCTGCCTGACCGATGCGGTCACCCTCGACGCCGACATCCCCGGCCTGGACTTCTACCGCGTGCTGCGCCGCTGCAATCCCGCCCCGTACGCCGCCTTCCTGCGCTTCGACGGCCTGGAGGTGGCCTGCTCGTCCCCCGAGCGCTTCCTCAAGGTCGGCCGCGACGGCACGGTGGAGAGCAAGCCGATCAAGGGCACCGCCGCGCGCGGGACCACCCGGGCCGAGGACGAGCGGCTGCGGCGGGAACTGGCCACCGACCCCAAGACGCGCGCCGAGAACCTGATGATCGTCGACCTGCTGCGCAACGACCTGGGGCGGGTCTGCCGGATCGGCAGTGTGCACGTGCCCGAGCTGATGGCGGTGGAGACCTATTCCACACTGCACCAGCTGGTTTCGACGGTGCGTGGCACGCTGCGCGAGGACGTGGACGTGATGGACTGCGTGCGCGCCTGTTTCCCCGGCGGCTCCATGACCGGTGCGCCGAAGCTGCGCACCATGGAGATCATCGACGAACTGGAGACCGAGGCGCGCGGCGTCTATTCCGGCACCATCGGATTCCTCGGCCTCGGCGGCGCCGCCGATCTGAACATCGTCATCCGCACCGCCGTCCGCCAGGACGGGCGCTGGCGGATCGGCGCGGGTGGGGCGATCGTGCTCGATTCCGATCCGGCGGCCGAATACCGCGAGATGCTGCTCAAGGCCGCCGCCACCTTCCGCGCCGCGGGCCCGCTCGCGCGGCTCAGCGCCGCGGCGTGGGGGGGGGGGGGGGGGGGGGGGGCGGCCCCCCCCCCCCCCCCCCCCCCCCCCCCCCCCCCCCCCCCCCCCACCCCCCCCCCCCCCCCCCCCCCCCCCCCCCCCCCCCCGCCGGGGGGGCCCCCCCCCCCCCCCCCCCCCCCCCCCCCCCCGGAACCGGGCGGCAGTCAGTGATCCTGCGGCAGAGTGCACGGCCCGTCGTGGCCACGCATCCCATGGCACGAGTCGGTGAGATCGCAGGAGCCGGCGGTGATCCCAGCAGACGCATGCAGCGAGAGGCCGGCCTGCTCCTCGGCGTGGACCGAC
>NZ_JARWRU010001281.1 GCF_029867845.1 Nocardia farcinica
GCCCGGGCCGGGGGGGCCCGGGGGGCTGGGGTTCCCGCGCTAAACCCCCCACGGCGGGGTGCGCGTGTAACCCGGCCGTCGGCGTCTGAAAGATCTCCGGTTCGTCAGGAGGTCGCGGCCGCCCGGTTCACCGCCGAGACCACCGCGCGCAGCGAGGCGGTGGTGATGGAGGTGGCGATGCCGACGCCCCAGACCACCTTGTCGCCGATCGCGCACTCCACGTAGGCGGCGGCCTGCGCGTCGTCACCGGCGGACATGGCGTGCTCGGTGTAGTCCAGCACCCGCACGTCGAAGCCGACCGTGGCGATGGCGTCGACGAACGCGGCGAGCGGGCCGTTGCCCTGACCGGAGATCTCGTGCTCGACGCCGTCGACCTTGACCACCGCGGTGATCGCGTCGACGCCGCCGTCGGTCTCCGAGGCGGTCACCTTCTGCCGGATGCGCTCGAGCGGTCGGATCGGGGCCAGGTACTCCTCGTGGAAGAGGTCCCACATCTCCTTCGGGGTGACCTCGCCGCCCTCGCCGTCGGTGTGGCGCTGCACCGACTGGGAGAACTCGATCTGCAGCCTGCGCGGCAGCACCAGACCGTGGTCGGTCTTCATGATGTAGGCGACGCCGCCCTTGCCCGACTGCGAGTTGACCCGGATGACGGCCTCGTAGGTGCGGCCAACGTCCTTGGGGTCGATCGGCAGGTAGGGCACCTCCCAGGTGATGTCGGCCACGTCGGCGTTCTGCGCGTCGGCGACGGCCTTCATCGCGTCCAGGCCCTTGTTGATGGCGTCCTGGTGGCTGCCGGAGAAGGCGGTGTAGACCAGGTCGCCGCCGTAGGGATGGCGCTCGTGCACCGGCAGCTGGTTGCAGTACTCGACCGTGCGGCGGATCTCGTCGATGTCGGAGAAGTTGATCTGCGGGTCGATGCCGCGGGAGAACATGTTCATGCCGAGGGTGACCAGGCAGACGTTGCCGGTGCGCTCGCCGTTGCCGAACAGGCAGCCCTCGATGCGGTCGGCGCCCGCCTGGTAGCCCAGTTCGGCCGCGGCCACCGCGGTGCCGCGGTCGTTGTGCGGGTGCAGCGACAGCACGATCGAGTCGCGGCGGGCCAGGTTGCGGCTCATCCACTCGATCGAGTCGGCGTACACGTTCGGGGTGGCCATCTCGACGGTGGCGGGCAGGTTGATGATCAGCGGCTTGTCCGGGGTGGGCGCGATGATCTCCGATACCGCGTCGCACACCTCCAGCGCGTAACCCAGCTCGGTGCCGGTGTAGGACTCCGGGCTGTACTCGTAGCGCCAGTTGGTGTCGGGATAGCGCTGCTCGATCTCCAGGCACAGCGCCGCCGCGTCGGTGGCGATCTTCTTGACCTGCTCGCGGTCGGCGCGGAAGACCACCCGGCGCTGCAGGATGGAGGTCGAGTTGTAGAAGTGCACGATCACGTTGGACGCGCCGGCGCAGGCCTCGAAGGTGCGCTCGATCAGTTCCGGGCGCGACTGGGTCAGCACCTGGATGGTGACGTCCTCGGGGATCGCGTCGTCCTCGATGATCTCGCGGACGAAGTCGTAGTCGGTCTGGCTGGCCGAGGGGAAGCCGACCTCGATCTCCTTGTAACCCATCCGCACCAGCAGGTCGAACATGCGGCGCTTGCGGGCCGGGCTCATCGGGTCGATCAGCGCCTGGTTGCCGTCGCGCAGGTCCACCGCGCACCACGCCGGGGCGCGGTCGATGACCTTGTCCGGCCAGGTGCGGTCGGGCAGCGTGATGGGCTCGACCTCCTCGGCGAAGGGCCGGTACCGGTAGGTCGGCATCGAGGAGTTCTTCTGCTTGTTCCAGGCGGGCTGGTCGGCAGGAGCCGGCTTCGAGGGGGCGCTGATGGTGCGCGTGCCGGAGACGAAGGCGTCAGCGGGTGACATGCGATTCTCCAGGGTGTGATGGAGGATGGTGGAATCCCAATGGTTGGGTCGACCGGCGCGGCGAAACCCCGCGACGGGAGCCGGTCCGATCAGAACCCGTCGCGGCGGCCGAGAAGAAGAGCCCGCTGCATGATGCTGCCAGTCTAGCGCCTCGTCCCCTCGTTGCGAACGCCCGGGTGCCGATTGCCACAGGTGTACTCGCGGGCCGTTAGCCTCGCTGATCATGACCTGGCTCGAACAACTGGCGATCCTGGCGGCCGGTGTGGCCGCGGGCGGCATCAACACCATCGTCGGGTCGGGCACCCTCATCACGTTCCCCGCGCTGCTGGCCTTCGGGCTGCCTCCGGTCACCGCGAACGTGTCCAACACGGTCGGACTGGTGCCCGGGTCGATCAGCGGCGTCATCGGCTACCGCCGCGAACTGGCCGGGCAGCGCGGCAGGCTGCTGCGGCTCGGCTCGGCCTCGCTGCTCGGCGGCATCACCGGCGCTCTGTTGTTGCTGTGGCTGCCCTCGGACGCCTTCGACGCCATCGTGCCGGTGCTCATCATCGCCGCGCTGATCCTGGTGGTGGTGCAGCCGAGGCTGGCGGCCTGGGTGAAGCGGCGGCGGGAGGAGAACACCGACGCCGGTGTCGAGGCGCCGAAACACGGCGGGCCGGTCCTGCTCGGCGCGGTCTACCTCACCGGCATCTACGGCGGCTACTTCGGCGCCGCCCAGGGCGTGCTGCTGCTCGGCCTGCTCGGCGTGCTGGTGCACGAGGACATCCAGCGGCTCAACGCGGTGAAGAACGTGCTCGCGCTGCTGGTCAACGCGGTCGCCGCGGCCATCTTCATCATGGTGGCCGAGGTGAACTGGGTGGTGGTCGCGCTGATCGCGGCCGGGTCGATCGTCGGCGGCCAGCTCGGCGCCAGGGTCGGGCGCAAGCTGCCGCCGAACGTGCTGCGCGCGGTCATCGTCGTGGTCGGCACCATCGCGGTCGTGCGACTGCTGATCACCTGAGAGTCCGACTCCATGAGAGTCTGGCCATGTCAACGTCGCCGACATGAGGTCGATCCCCGATGAGCTCCACCCAGACGACCCCGACCGGACACGTGCCGGATCTCCACACCGAGGATGACGACATCCCTGCCCGCCGTGACACAGGATGTGCACGTGCGTAGATGCAGGAGCGCGCTGGTGGCCCTGGCGGTGCTCGCCCTGGCCGCGGCGACGGCCGGATGCGGGCCGTCGGTGCGGGAACAGACCGTGCCCGCGCGGCTGGCCGCGGCCGCCGACGCCGCGCCGACGCCGGAGCTGGACTGGACCGATTGCGAGGACGAGCGGCTCGGAGGGTACCGCTGCGCACTCGCGACCGTCCCGCTCGACTACAGCCGACCCGAGGGGCCGACCATCGACATCGCGGTGGTCAAGCAACCGGCGTCCGACGCCGACCGCCGGGTGGGCACGCTGTTCGCCGCGGCGGGCGGACCGGGCGATTCCGGGCTGGACTGGGCGCGGCGCGGGCCGCTGTTCACCGGTGAGATCAGCCGCCGCTTCGACATCGTCACCTTCGACCAGCGCGGCGTGGGCGCCTCCGCGCCGGTCAAGTGCTTCGCCGACGAGGCCGAGCAGGTGCGCTTCTGGCAGAACCTGGCACTGCCGCCGCGCACCGCCGAGGAGCAGGCCGCCTCGGCGCTGGCCGGCCGGGTCTACGCCGAGGGCTGCGCGCGCCACAGCGGAGAGCTGCTGGCCAACCTGACCACCGTCGACGCCGCCCGCGACCTGGACCTGCTGCGCCGGGCCGTCGGCGAGGACATGCTCACCTTCACCGGCGGCTCCTATGCCACCTACCTCGGGCAGGTCTACGGCGCGCTGTTCGGCGAGCGGGTGCGCGCCATGCACCTGACCTCGCTCATCGACCCGAAGGCCTACAGCGCCGACACCATCGGCCAGGTGGCCGCCACCGCCGCGGGCACCGAGGAGGTCTTCGAGGAGTTCCTGCGGCTGTGCGTGGGTGCGGGCGCGCAGGGATGCGCCTTCGCCGCCGACGCGCGCGGCGAGCAGGCCGGGAGCGAGCCGACCGGGGCGGCGCCCTCCGAGGAGACCGGGCCCGGCACGGCACCACCTCCACCACCCTCACCGGATCAGGCGCCACCCCGTCCACGGCGCCGTCATGGACGACGGTGTTCCTCAGCGCCAGCAGTGGATGGGCGTTTGCGGGGCGCCGGCTTCGGCCACGCCTGCCGCATCACGCCGGAGCCCCGGCAGGTTCCGCGGCCCCCCCAACGCCGGGACCCCCTTGCAGGCCGCGTGCTAGCGGCGGGTCGTAAACCCCCACCGCCCGAAG
>NZ_JARWRU010001282.1 GCF_029867845.1 Nocardia farcinica
GCGTGGCTGGTGGGGGGCCCCGGGGTCGGCCGGGGGGGGGCGGGGTGGGGACCCGACATTGCGCTGGAGCCAGGTCGGCTCCTCGACCCCGGGCCGGTGCTCGGCCAGGGAGACCTCCTCGGCGCGGCCGGAGACGATGAGGCCGAAGTTCTCCAGCGCCTCGGTCGGCGTGCGGTGCGCCCACTCGGTGTACTGCCAGTACTGACGGTGCGTCCGCAAGCCGTCGGAGAAGCGCGGCACCCGGGGGAACTCCGCCCGGATGCGCCGTGCTCCGAAGGCGGCGATGGCGGGATCGGTGCCCTGGCCTCGCCCGGCGAACCGTCCCGGCATGCCGGGGACGTTCGCGCCGACGAAGGTGACCGGATCGTGCGATCCGGTCGCCACGAAGACGTTGTCGGCCCCGATGCCGAAATCCGAGGCATGGCGCAAGGGGCCCGCCCCCGGCGAGCCGAGCAGGGTGATGGTGGTGACCTCGCCCGCGAGCCGCCCGCCCGCGCCCGCGTGCCCCGTGGTGGTCGAACCGTAGCTGTGCGCCAGGATGTGGTTCTCGGCGCGCGCCGGGCCGCCTCTCTCGGCGTGGAAATCCCTCGCGGCGTTCGCGGCGGCGATGTCCCTGGCCAGCAGCGCGCCGCCTTCCTCGGCCGGACGCTGCGAGACCGTCTCGGTCGCCATCGTGCGTCCGCTCGGCGCGTTGTAGCCGATCCAGGCCACCGAGGCGATCTCGCGGCCAGGATTCATCCGCGACGCCACCTCGTACAGATTCAGCGAATTGCCCATCCGCGCGCGCAGATGCTGGAGCGTGGTGGTGATACCGGGGATCTGCCAGGCCACCGAGTCGGCGGTGTCGATATCGCCGAAGGACAGCACCGCGCGCCCGTCGTTGCCGAATTCCGTCGCGCTGTAGGCGATGAGGTGCACCGGCGGGGCGGTGACATTCGGATGCAGCCTGCCCACCCGCTCCTCGGCCACCGACAGCGCACGCCAGGTGTAGACCAGGTTCTCCAGTTGCCGCCTGGCGGCGCCGTCGAGTTCGGCGCGCATCCACTGCTCGAGGTCGGCGCCCTCGGGCGCGCGGTCGGCGAAGCGGGTCAGATCGCGGGTCACCGAAAGCCGGTTGGCGTGGTCGCGGACGTGGGCGGGAACGCCGTCGGCGTTGCCCACCTGCGCCGGGTACGTCCGCAGCATCACCGCCTGCTCCCGCGGGGTGAGCGAATGCCACCAGCGCGCGTTGTCGGTGGCCCGCTTGCGCGCCGAGGCCACGACATCGACCGGGTCCACCGCGTGCGCCAGCCGATCCGGCCGCGCCCCGGCCGCGAGCCGGTCCAGGATCTGTCGCGCCGCGGCGCGATCGGCGTCGGGG
>NZ_JARWRU010001283.1 GCF_029867845.1 Nocardia farcinica
GTCCAGGCCCGCACCGCCCCGGCGGCGCGGGCCGTCGGTGTCCGGCAAGCGTGGCTCGGTCTCCGGCCCCGACCACCCGATGCGGCTGCGCCTCGGCGTCGGCCGCATCGTCATGTTGGTGGCGCTGGCCATGGTCGCGCTGCAATTGCTGTACGTGCAGAGCGTTTCCGCGCCCGGCCTGTCCGCCCAGGCGGCCAGTCAGCGCACCACCCGGCTGATCGACGAGGCCACCCGCGGCCCGATCGTCGACCGCAACGGCAAATCGCTGGCGTTCACCGTCTCGGCCAAGGCGCTGACCTTCCAGCCGGTGGCCGAACGAGCGAATCTCGCGGCGGCGCGGGAGAAGAACGCCCAGGCGCCCGACCCCGACGAGCGGTTGCGCGACATCGCCAGGACCATCCACGAGAAGCTGGCGCCGGACGGTCCGACGGAGAAGGAACTGCTCGACAAGCTCACCAGCGACGAGACGTTCGTCTACCTCGCCCGCCGGGTCGATCCCCGCCTCGCCACCGAGATCGTGGTGGAGTTCCCCGAGGTCGGCACCGAACGCCAGGACCTGCGCGAATATCCGGGCGGCTCGCTGGCGGCCAATGTGGTCGGGGCGACGGGCTGGGACGGGCACGGCCTGATCGGCCTGGAGTCGGCGCTGGACTCGGTGCTCGCAGGCACCGACGGCTCGCACACCTACGACCGCGGCTCCGACGGCGCGGTGATCCCGGGCAGCTGGCGCGACAAGCAGCCCGCCGTCGGCGGCAACCGGGTCGAACTGACCCTCGACTCCGATCTGCAGTACTACGTGCAGCAGCAGGTGCAGCTGGCCAAGGACCGCTCCGGCGCCTCGGCCGCCTCCGCGGTGGTGCTCGACGCCAGGACCGGGCAGGTGCTGGCCATGGCCAACGACAACACCTTCAATCCCATGCTGGAGTCGAAGAACTGGGCCCGCACCGGCAATCCGTCGATCAGCGACCCGTTCGAGCCCGGCTCGGTGAACAAGATCGTCACCGCGGCCGCTGCCATCGAATACGGCCTGACCACCCCCGACGAGGTGCACCAGGTGCCCGGCTCGATCCGCATGTCCGGCGTCACCGTCAGCGACGCCTGGCAACACGACGTGGCTCCGTACACCACCACCGGCATCTTCGGCAAGTCCTCCAACGTGGGCACGCTGATGCTGGCCCAGCGCGTCGGCGAGGACCGCTTCGCCGACATGCTGACCCGCTTCGGGCTCGGCCAGCGCACCGGGGTCGGCCTGCCGGGCGAGACCGCGGGGCAGCTGCCCGCGCGCGACCAGTGGTCCGGCGGCACCTTCGCGAATCTGCCGATCGGACAGGGCCTGTCGATGTCGACGTTGCAGATGACCGGGATGTACCAGGCGATCGCCAACGACGGGGTGCGCATCCCGCCGCGGATCGTGAAATCCATCGTGGCCCCTGACGGTTCGCGCACCGACGAGCCGCAGCCGGAGGGGGTGCGGGTGGTCAGCGAGGAGACCGCGCGCACCCTGCGCACCATGTTCCAGTCGGTCACCCAGCACGATCCGCAGGATCCCGACCAGAACGGCACCGGCATGCAGGCCGCGGTGGAGGGCTACCCGATCGCGGGCAAGACCGGCACCGCGCAGCAGATCGATCCGCGCTGCCAGTGTTATTCGACGTCGAGCTACTGGATCACCTTCGCCGGTATGGCGCCCGCCGACGATCCGCGCTATGTGATCGGCCTGATGCTGGACAATCCGCAGCGCAGTTCCGACGGCAGCGGCGGGCAGTCCGCGGCGCCGTTGTTCCACGCCATCGCCTCCTGGGCGCTGCAGCGCGACCGGATTCCGCCCACCCCGGAACCGGCCAGAAGGTTCGTCCTGCAGGCCGGTGCCTAGGCGTCGGGGCGCGGGTCGCGCCGGGGTCGCGCGGGTGTGCGGGCCCGCTCGCGCGGGCGCGGGCGCGCGAAGGCCGAGGCGCGTTGCCCGTCGATGAGCGCACGTCGGTAACCTGACTTGCCGCCACCTTCGCGGTGTCCGCCGAAATCCGCCCCCTCGGAGAGGAGCAAGGTGCCCCAGCAGTCCAGCCGGCCCGTGCTGCGGCCGGTCGATCCACCGACCACGCCGCTGTCCACGGTGTCGGCGCTGACCGGCGCCGAACCGGCCACGCCAGGCGTGCCGGTCGACGACGTGAGTGTCACCGGTATCGAGCAACGTTCCGACGCGGTGGTGCCCGGCGACCTGTTCGCGGCGCTGCCCGGCGCCCGCGCGCACGGCGCCCGGTTCGCCAGGGCCGCGGTCGACCGCGGCGCGGGGGCGGTCTTCACCGCCGCCGAAGGCGCGGCGCTGATCGGCGAGCTACCGGTCCCCGTGCTGGTGCGCGAGCGCCCACGCGAGGTCCTCGGCGAGCTGTCGGCCACCGTCTACGGCCATCCCTCGCGCGCCCTGCGCCTCATCGGCATCACCGGCACCTCTGGCAAGACCACCACCTCCTACCTGGTGGAGGCCGCGCTGGCGGCGGGCGGGCTGACCACGGCGCTGATCGGCACCATCGAGACCCGCATCGGCGGCGCGCCGGGGCCGCGCGCGCGCACCCCCCCCGCGGCGCCCCCACCGCCCCCCCAATTA
>NZ_JARWRU010001284.1 GCF_029867845.1 Nocardia farcinica
GCGCCGCGGGGGGCGCGTCCCCCGCCGCCCCCGGGGGGGGGGTTACGGCCGGGGGCCCCCCCCGGGGCCCGCCCCCTACCCCGGCCGGGCGCGCCGGGGTCGCCGCCGCAAAAAACTGACGCCCGCTCGACGCCGATCAGGCGATCGGGAATCCGCGCGGCGGCCGGGCCGGTTCGCTTCAGCTCGCGAAGGGCTCGATGGCGAACCGGCCCCACGCGATGAACGCCGCGAGTGCCGGGTACACCGCGTTCAGCACCACGAACGGGGCTCAGGAGTGTTCCCCGGTGGCGGTCGCCGAGCCGTCCTCGGTGCGCAGCCGGATCGGAATGCCGGTGGCGTCCTGGGGGAGGTCCACCGTGGTGTGGCCGGTGGCGGAGACGGCATCGACGGCGTAGCGAGTGTCTTCGCCCGGTGCGGCGAGCAGGGTGACATCGCCGTAGTGGGAACGCAATTCGACCTCGGCGCGGGTGCCGATGACGGTCAGGTCGCCGAAGCGGCTGCTCGCGCGGACGATGCTGCCGTAGGGCACTTCGATCTCGTACCGGGCGACGCAGGTGGGGCGGCCGACCGCGAGACGATCGGGACAGCGGGTGGTGATGGTCAGGGCCTCGGGGGAGTGATCGACGGTCTCTTCCGGTTTGTCGCCGTCGGTGTACTCGAGTGTCCGGCGCACCCGGATGTCGGCGCGGTCGGCGCCGACGACGCGAGCCTCCAGGGCGGCGGTGGTGTAGCCGATCTGCTTCGCGCCCGAATCGTCGAAGTGCAGGACGAGGGTGGGGGCGGCGCCGGGGTAGATGTCCTCGCGCTGTTCCTGTTTCGCGGTGCCGGTGGCGCAACCGGTGAGCGATACGGCGGTGACTACCGCCGCGGTGGCGACACCTCCGCGGAGCAGTCGGGTGCGGCGGGGCGATTCAGCGACGGGCATGACGGATCTCCTGGACGACGAGTGCGGCGGCCACCAGGACCACGGCGAGGGTGAGGACGAACAGCGGGGAGGGGCCTGCGGACCTGTCGGCGTCACGGACGGCGCCCATGATGTCGACGGCTTCGAGGCGGTTGAGGATGCCGTACCAGAGGGCCAGGTAGACGGCCTGGAACAGCCGCGCCCCACGCCCGATCGAGCCGAGCAGGAGGGCGAGTGCGGGAATCAGCGTCGCGCCGGCGATCCACGCGGCGATGCCGGGAAGATCCACGGAGATCGCCATGCGCAGCAGGGGTCCGCCGCCCGCCACCGCGGCGACGATCACGCCGGATCCCCATTCCGCCAGCAACCGCCGACGCGGGGCGGGCGCGGAGCGCAGCAGGGTGTCGACGCCCGCTTCGGCGGCGTGTGTGCCCAGCCGTGACCACAGCAGCACCGGCCAGAGCCAGGCGAACAGGAGTACGGTGCCCAGGGCGTCCTCCGGGACCGACAGCGCGATCACGGTCAGGGTCGCGAGTCCCAGCCACCACCAGCGCGATACGCCACCGAGGTGGATACGCACCGCACCGGTGAGCAAGCGGACGAACGGGCCCACCACCGACTTGGTGTACCGGGACGCGCGGGGATCGGCCGGGCCGACAGCCCGAGCGGGATTGTCGCGCAGGACTTCCGGTACGGATGTCGACGGGGCCGGAGCCGGCCCGGAAAACGCGGCGGGCGCATCGGCACGCACAGGCGCCGCCGGTGCCGGGTTCCGCTGTCGCGCCGGGTCGAACCGGGGGAACCACAGCGAGGGCGCCGCGGCCGCGACAGTGGCGGCCAGGGCCGGCGCCAGGCTCGCCACGACGACCGGTAGCCCGAAATCCGGCCCGGCCCAGACGAACCGGCCCAGACCGTGTTCCTCCATCGTGAGACCGATGGAGATCTCGGTGTTCGCACCGGGATATTGCGCGGCCACATCGTCCTGGAATCCCGCGGTCGTCTCGCTGTAGAGGCGGGGGAGTGTGGCGAGGAATATCGCCGGATAGGCGAAGAACCACACGATGTTCCCGAAACCGCCGCGCAGGAACGGAATCGACTCGAAGACCACCGCGGCCGCCGCGCCGACGGCCAGCGCGGGCAGGCAGAACAGGACCAGCGGCAACCACAGGCCGATCGGGTCGATCGTGGTGGACTCGCCGCGCAGCAGCTGCATCACCGGCGCGATGGCCGCGAGCGCCGCGGCCATCGCTCCCAGCACCGCGAGATTGCCGAGGTACTTGCCCAGCAGATACGCCGGGGTGCGCACCGGTGTCGCGGCGAGCAGTTCACCGACACCGCTCGCGGTGTCGCGGCCAAGGGCGTTCCTGACCACATAGAACCCGAACAGCGGCAGCCACAGACTGCCGATCATGGCGAGCATCGTGCCGATATAGGCGCTGTCGTAGACGCCGCGGAACGTACCGACTTTCACCATCGCGTAGCGCGCGGATTCCGGTGGCACGGCGAGGAATCCGAGGGCCAGTGCGCCGAAGACGGTCACCGGGAACGCGGGACGCCGCGCGCGATCGAGGAAATCGGCGCGGGCGACGGCCGAGACGGCGGCGATCATCGGAGAACCCCCGGCCGCACATCGGCAGGCACGTGCACGGCGTGCAGGTACGCGTCCTCCAGATCGGGTTCGACCCGTCGCGCGTGGGGGCTCGGTGCTACGGGCGCGACCGACCGCACTCGCACGCCGGCGGCCGTGCGCACAGTGCGGGTGACCATGGCCCGCGTGCGGATATCGGCCACCGCGCTCGCGGGCACCACCGATTCCCACACCAGTCCCTCGGTGGCGCGTAGCAGGCGTTCGGGCGTACCTCGCCACCGCAGCCGCCCGCCCGCCAGCACCGCGATATCGTCGGCGACGGCCTCCACATCGGAGACGATGTGGGTGGACAGGATCACGATGCGATCCGCGCCCAGCTCGCCCAGCAGATTCCGGAACCGCATGCGTTCCTCGGGGTCAAGGCCCACGGTCGGCTCGTCCACGATGAGCACTCGAGGATCGTTGAGCAGCGCCTGGGCGATTCCGACGCGCTGGCGCATACCTCCCGAATACTTGCCGAGCGGACGCGATCCCGCATCCGTCAGGTTGACCAGTTCCAGCAACTCGTCGACCCGCGACCGTGCCGAGCGTGCGGTCAGTCCTTTGACTGTGGCCAGGTAGCGCAGGAATTCCCGGGCGCTGAGATTCGGATAGATTCCGAAATCCTGAGGTAGATAACCGAGCGCGCGGCGCAGCTCGCCCGGCGCGGCCACGATGTCGACGCCGCCCCAGGTGACCGTGCCGGAGGTCGGCCGGGTGATGGTGGCGAGAATGCGCATGAGCGAGGACTTTCCGGCGCCGTTGGGGCCGAGCAGTCCGAGCACGCCCGGCCCGATACTCATGCCGACATCGGTGACCGCCTGTTTGCCTCGGTAGTTCTTGGTGACATTGCTGAGCTCCAGCTGCATGGGTTTCCTTCGCTGCCGTATCGGTGTTCTCAGCCGACCATGTGCGGGCCCGGCCGGGCACGGGGTCCACCCGGCGGAAACGGGGTGGTGTCAGCACCACCGCGTACCTGCACGCGGGCCCCTGTCCGGTGGTGAGCGGCGTCGATAGGCTCGGCCGGGTGTCTTCCGCCGCGCCGTCCACACCACTGGCAGCCGTCGCGCGACGCCGGTTCCTGCTCTCCGGTTGGCCGTGGCGCTGCCTGGCCTACCTGCTGACCACACCGGCGGTGGCGCTCGCTGTGGCGCTGCCGTTCGTCGGACTCGCCGCACCGTGGGCAGTACTGGTGGTCTGGGCGGGCGACGGCGGGTATCCGCAGCCGCTCGGAAAGGTGCTGTTCCTGGTGGCCCTCGGCGCAGTCCTGGTCGTCGGCCTGGGCCCACTGGCGGCGCTCGCGCCGGCCGCGCTGGAACGACAGCGGGTGCGGCTGGTGTTCACCGGCCCGGTGGTCACCGCCCATCGGCGCCCGCCCGCCCCGGGATTGTGGCCGTGGGTACGGATGCGATACACCGAGGCCGCCACCTGGAAGGCGTTTGCCTACGCGTGCCTGCTGGTCGTGGTGGTGCCGGTGGCGTACTTGCTCGCCCTGATCTTCGTGTCGCTGATCCTGGTCATGCTGATCAGCCCGCTGATGGTGCGCGACAGCGGTGATGCGGTCGCGCTCGGATTCAGCCAGATCACGTCGGTGGACCAGGCGATGCCCTACGCCGTCGTGGGCACGGTGCTGCTCCCGGCCGTTCCCTATCTCGTCGCGATCGTCGCGGGTCTGCATGCGGCGCTGGCCCGATCATTGCTGCTCGGTGACCATCCGGACGCGCTGCGCGCGCAACTGGTCGAAACAGCCCGCTCGCGCGCCCGATTGGTGGACGCGTTCGAAGCCGAGCGCAGGCGCATCGAACGCGACCTGCACGACGGCGCCCAGGCATTGCTGATCGATCTCACCCTGCGTCTGGGCATCGCCCGGCTCGACCTCCCCGCCGGCTCGCCCGCCGCCGAGAACGTATCCCGGGCCCACGAGCAGGCCAAGCAGCTGATGGCGGAACTGCGGCGGTTGATCCGCGGAATTCACCCGCGCGTGCTGACCGACCGGGGACTGCCCGCCGCCTTCCGCGAGTTGACCGAGGACACAGCAGTTCCGGTGACCATCACCGCCGAGCTTTCGCACCGGCCGCCGCCGCACGTCGAAGTCGCCGCCTACTTCGTGGTCGTGGAGGCGCTGAACAATATTGCCAAGCACGCCGATGCCACCCAGGTCGGACTCACCGCCCGTCTCGACAGCGACCGGCTCGTCGTCGAGATCGTCGACGACGGACGCGGCGGCGCCGACCCGGCCGGGGGCAGCGGCCTGACCGGCCTGGCCGACCGGGTCGCCGTGATGGACGGCAGAATGCTGCTGTCCAGTCCGCCGGGCGGACCGACCATCGTCCGTGTGGAGCTGCCGTGCGACAAGAACTGACCGCCGAGATCCGGGTGGTTCTCGCCGAGGACGGCGCACTGCTGCGCGAGAGCCTCGCGGCCGTGCTCGAACGATTCGGATTCGTCGTCGTCGCCGCGGTCGCCGATGCCGTCGCGCTGGAAGCGGCTGTCGCCGAGCATCTTCCGGATCTGGTGGTGACCGACGTGCGCATGCCGCCGGGTTTCACCGACGAAGGTCTGCGCGCGGCCGTGGCATTGCGGCGCGATCACCCGGATCTGGCCGTCGTCGTGCTCAGTCAGTATGTGGAGCTGAGCTACGCCGACGAACTCCTCGGCGCCGACAGCGGCCGGGTCGGCTACCTGCTGAAAGATCGCGTCGTCGACGTCGAGGACTTCGCCGCCACCCTGCGCCGCGTGGTGCGGGGCGCCACCGTGATCGACCCGACCGTCGTCGGCCAGCTCCTGCGCCGCCGTCGCGACCCGCTCGCCCAGCTGTCCCCGCGCGAACGGGAGGTGCTCGCCCTCATCGCCGAAGGCCACTCCAACGCCGCCATCGGCAAGCTGCTGTTCATCACCGAGTCCGCGGTCGGCAAGCACGTGGGCAATATCTTCACCAAGCTGGTCCTGCCGCAGGCCGACGACACCAACCGCCGGGTTCTCGCGGTGCTCGCCTACTTGCGGCGCGACGAGACCACCTGAACGCGATCGGAAGGACCCCGCCGCGCCTGATAGTGTCTGGACACATGTCCGAAAAACGCACCACCGGGGTCGAGGCCACCAGGAGGCGGCTGAGCGGGAAGCAGGCCGACACCGTCGACAAGCTGACCAAGGCCGCGGTGGAGGTGCTTTCGCGCGAGGGGTTCGCGGGCATGACGATCCGGCTGGTCGCCGCGGCGGCCGGGGTCGGCACGGCCACCGCCTACACCTACTTCTCGTCCAAGGAGCACCTGGTCGCGGAGATCTTCTGGCGCAGGCTGGTGGCTTCGCAGAGCCCGGCCAGTGATTCCGGCGATCCGGTGGTGCGGGTGATCGCCGAACTGCGCGATATCGCGTTGCTGGTGGCCGACGAGGAGGAATTGTCCGGCGCGGTCACCAGTGCGCTGCTCGGGCGCGATCCCGATGTGGCGCATCTGCGCGATCGGATCGGCGCGGAGATCCGCAAACGCATCGTGCGCGCGCTCGAGCCGGACGCGGATCCGGACATCGTGGAATCCCTCGAACTGCTCTACGCGGGCGCGCTGGTCAGGGCGGGCATGGGGTACGGCTCGTATTCGGAGATCGCCGACCGTATCGAGAAGTCGGCGCTGATGATCCTGCGGTAGGCCGCGGGAGGTCGCGCGGCCGTCCGCCGCGTTCGGTGCCGCCGGCCGTTCTGTATTTCCCCTGAAACGCTCGCCGCGGTCGTTAGGGGATTTCCCCGATGGCGCACGGCGGGACGGCAGGACAGACTGGTGGGCATGACTTCGCAAGCTGTGGGCGTGCACTCCGAGGATCCGGCGCGTCCGGGGGAGATAGCGGCGCACGCCATCGACGTGAGCAAGGTGTACGGCTCGGCGGACACGCAGGTCAAGGCACTGGACGGGATCACGGTCGAGTTCGCCAAGGGCGAGTTCACCGCCATCATGGGCCCCTCGGGCTCGGGCAAGTCCACCCTGATGCACTGCCTGGCCGGCCTGGACAGCGCCACCTCCGGTGTAGTGCGCATCGGCGACACCGACCTGACCGATCTCAACGACAAGCAGATGACCATGCTGCGGCGGGACCGCATCGGCTTCGTCTTCCAGGCGTTCAACCTGGTGCCGACCCTGACCGCGCTGGAGAACATCACCCTGCCGCTGGATATCGCGGGCCGCACGGCGGACAAGGACTGGCTCGACACCGTGGTGAAGCGGCTCGGCCTGGAGAACCGGCTCACCCACCGCCCCAGCGAGCTGTCCGGCGGTCAGCAGCAGCGCGTCGCGTGCGCGCGTGCGCTGGCGGGCAAGCCGGAGATCATCTTCGGCGACGAGCCCACCGGCAACCTGGACTCCCGCTCCAGCGGTGAGGTGCTGTCGATCCTGCGCGCCGCCGTGGACGAGTTCGACCAGACCGTCGTGATCGTCACCCACGAACCGCACGCCGCCGCCTACGCCGACCGCGTGGTGTTCCTGGCCGACGGCCGCATCGTGGACGAACTGCGCGATCCCACCGCCGAATCGGTGCTCGACCGGATGAAGGCGCTGGAGAAGCTCTGATGGCATCGTCTCCGATGCGCAAGGTCGCCTTGCGCAATCTGGCCGCGCACAAGGTGCGGCTGGCCCTGACCCTGCTCTCGGTCGTGCTCGGCACGGCCTTCATCGCCGGATCGTTCGTCTTCACCGACACCCTGCAGCGCACCTTCGACGGCATCTTCGCCGACGAGGCCAAGGGTGTGGACGTGCGGGTGAGCCCGGAGGAGATGCAGTCCTTCGGCGTCCCGCTCGAGGTGGTCGAGCAGGTGAAGCAGACCGAGGGCGTGCGGGCGGTGGCTCCGGCGGTCAACGGCGTGATCCTGTTGCTGGACCCGGCGGGGGAGAAACCGGTGCAGACCGGCGGCGCCCCCAGTGTCGGCGAGTCCTACCTGCCGCCGGATCAGGCCGTCGGCGAGACCGAGACCTTCGTCGAGGGCGCGCCGCCGAGCCGCCCCGGCGAGGTCGCCATCAACACCGGCGGCGCGGAACGGGCCGATCTGCGGGTCGGCGACCGGACCAAGGTCCTGATCCCCTCGGCGGGCGCCCAGCAGCAGCCGGTGATCGACGTGACCGTGACCGGCATCTACGAAGTCCCCACCGACACGGGCGGTTTCGTCGGCCTGCTCTTCGAGGACGCGCAGGCCCGCGAATTGTTCACCGACGGAACGCATGTGGCGCACATCGACATCGCCGCCGCGCCCGGGGTGAATCCCGACGCACTGCGCGACCGCCTCGCCGAGGCGCTGCCCGACTACGCGGTCCGCAATGCCGAGCAGGTGCGTGAGGACCTGCAGGCGCAGATCTCCGAGGCGCTGAAGTTCATCAACTACTTCCTGCTCGCCTTCGGCGCCATCGCGCTCATCGTCGGCACCTTCATCATCTACAACACCTTCTCGATGATCGTCGCCCAGCGCCTGCGCGAACTGGCGCTGCTGCGGGCCATCGGCGCCTCCAGCCGTCAGGTCGGCAATTCGGTGGTCGCCGAAGCACTGGTGATCGGTGTGATCGGCAGCCTGCTCGGGCTGGCGGGTGGTATCGGCCTGGCCTTCGGCCTGTCCGGTCTGCTCAACGCCTTCGACCTCGGCGTGCCGACCGGTTCGATGGCGGTGCTGCCGCGCACCGTGCTGGTCGCGCTGCTGGTGGGTCTGCTGGTCACCGTGATCAGCGCCTACGCTCCCGCCCGGCGGGCTTCCAAGACCCCGCCGGTGGAGGCCATGCGCGAGGAATTCGCCTCGGCGGGCGACTCCCTGCGGGTCCGCACCCTCGTCGGCGTCGTGCTCGCGGTGATCGGCACGGGCTTGGTGGTGCTCGGCGCGCAGTCGACCGGCGGCACCGCGGCCACCATCGTCGGCATCGGCGCGCTGGCGCTGATCCTGGCGGTGCTGCTGGCCTCGCCCGCGCTGTCGCAGCCGGTGGTCGGCGCGCTCGGCGCGTTGTTCAAGCCGTTCGGACCGGTCGGGCGGATGGCGCGCAACAACGCCGTGCGCAATCCGCGCCGCACCGCCGCGACCGCTTTCGCGCTGACCCTCGGCCTCATGCTGGTCACCGCGATCGGCATGCTCGGCGCCTCGGCCAAGGAGAGTATCGGCGTGCTCGTCGACAAGGGCGTGCAGTCCGACTTCGTGCTCGTCGGGCCGTCGCAGCAGTTGATCGGCCTGCCGCTCGCGGTGCCCGACGCGGTGCGTCAGAACGTGCCCGACGCGGCCGAGGTGGTCGGCTTCCGCGGCGTGGCGGTGCGCATCGGCGACGACCGGACCACCGGCGTCTCCCCGGATGTGCCGATCGGCGGCGCGCTGAACTACGAGATCGTCGAGGGCACCGGCACACTCGGTGACAGCGACATCCTGGTCTCGCAGAAAGAGGCCGAGGAACACGGCCTCAGCGCGGGGCAGAGCATCGAGCTGACCGGCCTGGACCGCAACCAGAAGGTCTCGGTCACCGTCGCGGGTATCTACCGGGACACCCCGCTGCTCTCCGAACTGGTGGTGCCGCCCGCGGTCTTCGACCAGGTGACACCGCCGACGTTCCGCAGCAACTTCTTCGTCCTGGTCACCGCGAGGGAAGGCGCCGATCCGGCCGCACTGCGCACCGCACTCGAGGAGGCCACCGATCAGTTCGTGATCGTGCAGGTCCAGGATCGCGAGGAGTTCAAGGGCGCCCAGGGCCAGCAGATCAACACCATGCTGGCCATCCTCTACGGCTTGCTCGCCCTGGCGGTGGTGATTGCCATCCTCGGCATCATCAACACCCTGGCGTTGTCGGTGGTGGAGCGGCGCCGGGAGATCGGCATGCTGCGCGCGGTGGGTGCGCTGCGCTCCCAGATCCGGCGCACGATCTACCTGGAGTCGGTGCTGATCGCGGTGTTCGGCGCGATCGTCGGCGTGATTCTCGGCCTCGGCCTCGGCGTCGGATTCCTGCGCACACTCAGCGAATTCGGCATCGACCAGATCGCCGTCCCGTGGGATCAGCTGATCGCGGTGCTCATCTCCGCGGCGGTCGTCGGTGTGCTGGCCGCGGTGTGGCCGGCGATCCGCGCCGCCCGCACGCCACCGCTGGCGGCCATCGCCGATCTCTGACGGCCGATCTCGCCGATTCCGGCGGGCACACCACAAACGGGGGGGGGGGGGG
>NZ_JARWRU010001285.1 GCF_029867845.1 Nocardia farcinica
GTGCGGTCGAAGCGGATTCTCATGCGAGCACCGCCGTTTCGGCCGCGAACGGGCGCACGGGCAGCGGCGCCGGGTCGGCGCACTCGGCGCAGCGTCCCGCCAGGTGGGCGGCCACCCGGCCGGGGAATTCGGCGAGCAGGCCGGCGGCCGTGCCGGTCGCGGCGTCGAGGGTGCCGCAGGCGCCCCGGCCGCGCAGTACGGTGGACCAGCGGCGCAGATCGGCCACCGCGCCCGCCCGGGCGCGCTGTTCGTAGAGGGCGGTGGCGGCGGCGGCCATGGCGGCGGTGCCGTTGAAGCAGGAGCCGCACTGTCCGGCGTTCTCGCGATCGAAGTAGGCGAGCACGGCGGCGGCGACGGCGACCGGGCATTCCTCGGTCAGCAGGGCGATGGCGCCGCAACCGAGGCCGCCGCCCAGCGCGCCGAGGGATTCGTGGTCCAGGGTGGCGTCGAGTATCCGGGGGCCGGTCAGCCCGGAGAAGTAGCCGCCGGCCATCGCGCCCCGCACCGCCGAGGCCGGGACGCCGTGCAGGTCGAGCAGCGTCCGCACGGGCGTACCGTGGGCGACCTCGTACAGTCCCGGCTCGCGCCCGCCACCGGTCACCGTGGCCAGGAACGTGCCGGGTGAACCCTCGGTGCCCGCCGCGCGGAAGGCCGCGCCGCCGTTGGCGTGGATCCACGGCAGGTTCGCCAGGGTCTCGACATTGCTCACCAGAGTGGGCAGCCCGTCCACGCCGCACTCGAAGGGGCGGGGCGGTTTGTCCGTCGGTCTGGCGGGCCCGCCGCTGATGGCGCGCACGGCGGCGGTCTCCTCACCCGCCACATAGCCGGGATCGACCACCACCAGTTCGATCGGCACCTCGACGAGGCCCGCGCTGTCCAGTTCGGTCAGCGCCCGGTCCACCGAACGCGCGGACTCGGTGTCGGAGAGGTAGACGACGGCGCGCCGCGCGCCGGCCACGGCCGCCGCCAGGCGGAGACCGTCGAGCACCAGGTGCGGACGACGCCGCATCAGCCACCTGTCCTTGACCGAGGCCGGTTCGCCTTCCTCGCCGTTGGCGACGGCCACCGTGGGCGATCCCGCCCGCGCGGCCGCCCGCACGCCGGACTGTTTGATCGCGGCCGGGAAGCCCGCCCCGCCGCGCCCGCGCAGGCCGGAGGCGCTGACCTCGCTCAGCAGCGCGTCGGTGCGGGCGAGCGCGCGGTATCCGCCGTCGGCGCGATAGGCGTCGAGATCCTCCACGCCGTCGATCGTGCGCAGCAGCCGCGGCG